>JAIXZK010000010.1 GCA_027489695.1 Sphingomonadales bacterium | reverse complement strand
TGCCGATCCGCGCATCCCGGAGGCGGCACGGCCGAAGCTCGACCAGGTCCAGGCGCTCGCCGCCGATATCGAAGCCCAGGCGGCGCGCGCCGGCACGCTTACCGACAGCGGCGCCGACGCGCTGACCGAGGCGCGCCGCATCCGCGACATCTATGCCCCCGATTTGCTGCGCAGCTATTTCGACATCCCGGCCGCCCATCGCGCCGAAATCTTCCGCCGCACCGGCCGTTCGGCGAGCTTCCAGCTGGGCGAACGGCTCGACACGATGATCGAGGAGCTGCGCCGCATCTCGGCGCAATTCGCCGCCGGCCAGCTCGACCGCTTCTCGGTCAAATTGGGCTTCATCGACAAGCGCTTCGAACAGGACCGCAAGGGCAGCGACTGGCTGTAGACGGTTGCAGCCGGTGGCGATGACCTTGGAGCCGGGGGAGGTTGCCGTGTATTCGGGATGGGATGCGTCCGCCGACGCCTGGATCGCCGTGATCGGCGAAACCGGCGATTGGGGCCGGCGCTTCGTGCTCGATCGCCCGATGCTGGAACGCTGCCACGGCCGCGGCTTTGCCCGCGCCCTCGATATCGGCTGCGGCGAAGGCCGGTTCTGCCGGATGCTGGCGGCCGAAGGCATGGCCACGGTCGGCATCGATCCGACCGGCGCATTGATCGAACAGGCGCGCCGGCTGCATCCCGACGGTGACTATCGGGTGGAAGCGGCGGAAGCGACCAGCCTGCCGGATGCGGCGTTCGATCTGGTCGTCAGCTATTTGTCGCTCATCGATATCGCCGATCTGGATGCCGCCATCGCGGAGGTCCATCGCCTGCTCCGCCCCGGCGGCAGCTTGCTGATCGCCAATCTGCAGAGCTTCAACACCGCCGCCGAACCGCTCGGCTGGAGCCACGAGCCCGATGGATCGCGGCGCTTTTCAATCGACCATTATCTCGAGATCCGGCAGCGCCTGACGGAATGGCAGGGCATCAGCATCTGCAACTGGCACCGCCCGATGCAAAGCTATATGCGCGCCCTGCTGGATGCCGGCTTCGAGCTGCGCCATTTCGCCGAACCTGCGCCCGACCCCGATTGCACGGGCCCCAAGGCGGACCGATATCGCCGGGTGCCGAATTTCCTGATCATGGAATGGCAAAAGCCGCTGGGCGCCTGGCGCGACAACTTCGATCCTCGGGGAAGCTTGCTCGGGGAGACAGGACGCGAAACGGACCCTGTCTTTCCCCAAGCACTATCATAAGCTTCTGATTTTCAAGTGACATTGGCTGCAAACCCGTCACCTCAGGGGTTTTTGGTAACCAGCCGATCGGGCATTTATCTCGGCTTCACGGACCCACCTCGCCCGGCAACCGGCAGCGGCCGCGACGCCCGCCAAGGGCAAGCCCGGCCCCGGGGGCTGACCCGTCCGTTTCCAGGGCTTCGAGCCTTGCACCCTGCGGGACCGCCCCTTGCGCGCTCAATCGCCATCGCCTTCAGCGGATCGGAAGGTGGGAGAAACCCGAAAGGACACGCGCGAGGGCGATGGCGCGGGCGTGCTCGACATGTTCGGTCGCTGCCCGTTCGGCCGCCACGGGATCGGATGCTTCCAACGCGGCGATCAACGCCTCATGGCCATCATCTGCTTCGGCTCGATCCTGTTCGCCCGAGCCAGGGCCGAACAGGCCCAGATGGACCAGACGCTCGCCCTCATCGGCCAGGGCATCGAGCAGCGCATAGAGCCGGGCATTGCCGGTTGCCGCGGCGATGGCGCGGTGGAACGCGCGATTGGCCGCGACAAATGCCAGTCTCTCGTCCTCACTACGGGCCTGCTGGGGCGCACGGTTGAGCCGGCGCAGTTCGGCAGCATCCACGCGTCCGGCGGCAAGCGCAGCCGCCTTCGGCTCGACGATCAGCCGCAACTCGAACAGCTCCCGGATCGATTGCACCGTGACCGGGGCGACCGTGTAGCCGTGCCGGGCAACCGGCAGCACGAGCCGGAGCTCGGCCAGTCGCGTCAGTGCGGATCTTGCCGCAGCCTTGGCCATACCGAACCGCATCGACAACACCGCTTCGGAGAAGGTGCTGCCCGGCGCCAGCCGGCAAGCGACGATCTCGGCCTTGAGCATGGCGAAGGCAGCGTCGCTCTGGCGGGTCGATTCCTCCGCCCTTTCAGGCAATCCTGATGCCGGTGCAGCCATTGCGTCTCCTGTTTCTCGTAATGACATCCTATTGACATGTCACAAGCGTTGCAACATGCTTCGGCATCCTTGGAGCGCAAAATGACACTTGCACGAACCTTTTTGCCGGCGGCCGTTCTCGCATCCGCTGTGATTGTTGCCCATGACGCTGCCGCACAGACGAGCACGACCCGGCCTGCCCTTCCGCAGCAGGTGGCGGCCTATGCCGCGGCCTGGAGCAGTCGCGATCCCGACCGCATCGCAGCGCTTCACACGCACGATACAGTCTTCGATCTGCGCATTGCCGGAGAGGCTCCGGTAACCGGGCAACAGGCCGTGCGGGAGCGGTTCCGTCGCATCCTGCGCGACAACCCGGGCTATGCATCGACGGTCGGCAAGATCGGGTTCGGCCCCGACTTCGTGATCATCGAGTACCGGATTGCCATGGATCCGCCCGCGCCATTCGTGCTCGGCAGCTTCCGCTACACGCCGATGGCCGGGGTTCCCTATGCCGTGTCTGCCATTGATGTCATCCGCTTCCGGGATGGCCTGGTCAGCGAGAAAGTGACCTTCCTCGACGCCGATGCGGTGCGCGCCAACAGCAAGGCGGTCGTTCCGGTGGAGGCTGTGAAATGAATCCGTCCACCGTCTCTGCCGAAGCCGCCAGCATTCTGCTGTCCGTGTTCGTCCTGGCCGCCCTGACAGCGACCATGATGCTCTGGATGTATGCGACGCGTTTGCCTGCCATGAAGCGGGCAGGCCTCGATCCGCAGGCGGCTGCCCATACCGCCGACCTCAAGGGCAGGCTGCCGGGTTCGGCCGAACGCGTTGCCGACAACTACAATCACCTGACCGAAGCGCCGACCGTCTTCTATGCCGTGGC
>JAIXZK010000152.1 GCA_027489695.1 Sphingomonadales bacterium | reverse complement strand
GATTCGGCGGCGTCAAGCGGCGTTTCACCAAGGTCGGCACGGTGGCGCTGCCCGGCGGCGAGGCGGTGGTGATCGACGATTACGGCCATCACCCGGTCGAAATCCGCGCCGTGCTGGCGGCGGCGCGCGAAGGCGCCAACAGCGAAAACGGCGGCCGCGTGCTGGCGGTGGTGCAGCCGCACCGCTTCACCCGGCTGCGCGACCTGATGGCCGACTTCCAGGCCGCGTTCAACGATGCCGATGCAGTCTATGTCGCCCCGGTCTATGCCGCCGGCGAAGCACCGATCGACGGCGTTTCGGCGGAATCGCTGGCCGCCGGGCTGGTCGCCGCCGGGCATCGCAACGCGGTGACGGTGACGGGCGCCGATGATCTGGCAGCGCAGCTGGCGCCCGAACTCCGCGCCGGCGACATGGTGGTGTGCCTGGGCGCGGGCGACATCACCAAATGGGCGGCGGGGCTGGCCGAGGCGATAGCGAAAGCGCGCGGCGGATGATGGCAGGCGCTGCCCTGACGACGACATCGGTGCGCGGCAAGCTTACCCCTGCCGCGCCGCTGGCGCCGCTTGTCTGGTTCAAGGCCGGCGGGGCGGCACAATGGCTGTTCGAGCCCGCCGATGTCGAGGATCTGGCGGCGTTCCTGGCGGCGCTCGATCCGGCGGTGCCGGTGATGGCACTGGGGTTGGGGTCGAACCTGATCGTCCGCGATGGCGGCGTTGCCGGCGTCGTCGTGCGGCTCGGCAAGACCTTCGGGCATGTGGTCGCCGATGACATGATGCTGACTGCCGGCGGCGGCGCTTCGGGGATCGCGGTGTCCTCGGCGGCGCGCGATGCCGGCATTGCGGGCCTCGAATTCCTGCGCGGCATTCCGGGCACGGTCGGCGGCTTCGTCCGGATGAATGGCGGCGCCTATGGCCGCGAGGTCGCCGATGTGCTCGTTGATTGCGATGTCGTGCTGCGTTCCGGCGAGATCATCACCCGCGCCGCCGCCGATCTCGGCTATTCCTATCGTCACAGCGAACTGCCCGATGGCGCCATCGTCGTCGCGGCGCGGCTGCGCGGGGCGCCCGGCGCGCCTGCCGCCATCCAGGCCGAAATGGACCGCATCGCCGCGGCGCGCGAGGCCAGCCAGCCGCTGCGCACCCGCACCGGCGGTTCGACCTTCAAGAACCCGCCCGGCCACAAGGCCTGGGAACTCGTCGATCGGGCCGGCTGTCGCGGGCTGACCCTCGGTGGCGCGCAGGTTTCCGAGAAGCACACCAATTTCCTGATCAACACCGGCACCGCCACCAGCGCCGAGATCGAGGCGCTGGGCGAGGAAGTGCGGGCGCGTGTGTTGGCGGAGGCGGGCATCGCCCTGGAATGGGAAATCGCGCGGGTGGGTCGGCCATGAGGCGCGATGCTTATGAAGACAAGATCCTGGCCAACGTGGCGGAGTTCGGCTGCCATGTCACCACGGTCTTCGATCCGGAGGGCGCCCAGCCGACATTTACCTATTCGACCGGTTTCGTGGAGACGTTCGATTGCGGGGAAGTGATAATATTCGGGCTGGACAACGGTCTCATGCAGCGAATGGTAAACTATGTCCGAGATCAACTGCAGGAACGGCGTATCCAGCTTCGTGATGGTGTGGTGATAAGCGATCTCTTGGCAGGACATGACTGCATTGCTCGTCGTGTCGATGCCTCGAATTTGATTCGTGAGTATTTCAACACTGCCATGTGGTACAGCCGATATCGGCTGTCCCGCGATCTGACCGAAGCCTTTCAGATCGTCTGGCCGAGCGTGGGAACGAAGCTCTATCCTTGGGACGCGAACTGCCCGGAAGATGTCATCGCTCTGCAGCCGCCGCTGTATCTTGGGGCGGGCGCATGAAAGTCGCCGTCCTCATGGGTGGCTGGTCCGCCGAGCGCGAGGTGTCGCTGACTTCGGGTCACGGCATTGCCGAAGCGTGCCGCCGGCTTGGCCATGACGTCACCGAAATCGACATGGATCGCGATGTCGCGGTGCGCCTCGCCGCCGCCGCCCCCGATGTCGTGTTCAACGCCCTGCACGGCAATCCCGGCGAGGATGGCTCGGTGCAGGGCCTGCTCGACATCCTCGGGCTTCGCTACACCCATAGCGGCGTTACCACTTCGGCGATCGCCATCGACAAGCAATTGACCAAGCGCGTTCTCGAACCGCTCGGCATCCGCATGCCGGCGGGCCGGATGGTCCCGTCCGAAAGCCTTTACCAAGCCGATCCGCTGCCGCGCCCCTATGTGCTCAAACCGGTCAACGAAGGGTCGTCGGTCGGCGTCGCCATCGTCACCGAGGATTGCAACTATGGCAATCCGATCCGCCGCGAAGTCCCCGGCCCCTGGGGTGAATTCAGCGAGCTGCTCGCCGAACCGTTCATCGCCGGCAAGGAACTGACTGTCGCCGTGCTCGGCGATGAGCCGCTGGCCGTCACCGAGCTGAAGCCGGTCAAGGGCTTCTACGATTATGACGCCAAATATACCGATGGCCTGACCATCCATGAATGCCCGGCGCAGCTTCCCGCCGATGTCGAGGCGTCGGCACTGGCCATGGCACTCGCCGCCCATCGCGGGCTCGGCTGCCGCGGCACCTCGCGCTCGGATTTCCGTTGGGACCCGGCGCTGGGCGAGGCCGGGCTCTACCTGCTCGAAATCAACACCCAGCCGGGGATGACGCCGCTCAGCCTCGTTCCCGAACAGGCGCGCTATCGCGGCATTTCCTATGACCAGCTGGTGCAGCGCCTGATCGACGCGGCGCTCGAAACAGGGGCGGCCGGCTGATGGCCAGCGTTGCCCTCAAGCGCGGCCAGAAGGCCCCGGCGTCCGCGTCGCCACGCCGGGCGGCGCGCGCCGCCCCCGCCGCCACTGTCGCACTGCCGGTCAGCGCGGCCACGCTGCGCCGCAACCTCATCCTCGGCGGCGGCCTGCTGGCGCTGCTCGCCGCCATCGCCATCGCCGGGCTGTTCGGCGTCTGGCAGCGCGCCCAGGATGAATTCACCGCCGCCACCGCCCGCGCCGGCTTCGAAGTCCGCCATGTCGAAATCACCGGCAATCGCGAACTTTCGCGCATGGCCATCTACCAGGCGGTGCTGCCCGGCCGCACCAATGCCATGCTGAGCGCCGATCTCGCCGCCATCCGCGAACGGCTGCTCGGCCTGCCCTGGGTCGCCGATGCCAGCGTCGGCCGCCGCCTGCCCGACACGCTCGACATCGTCATCGTCGAGCGGCGGCCGGTGGCGCTGTGGCAGTATCGCGGCCGCTTTGCCGCCATCGATGCCAGCGGCAAGCCGCTCGCCACCACCGGGCTCGAGCGTTTCGCCAGCCTGCCGGTCGTCATCGGCCCCGGCGCCAACGGCCGGGTGCGCGACCTGCTGGCGCTGGCGGCGGCGGCACCGTCGCTGGCGCCGCAGATCGACAATGCGACGCTGGTCGGCGGCCGCCGCTGGGACCTGAAGTTCAAGACCGGCGAGACGCTGCTGCTGCCCGATACGCCGGCGGCGGCGCGCGCCGCCATCCTGCGCTTCGCCCGCATCGAAGCGGCACAGCCCGCCGATGCCAAGCTGCTCGGCGGCCGCTTCGCGCGTTTCGACATGCGCCTGCCCGGCCGCATGACGGTGGGCGGCCCGGCTGTCGCCGAAGCGATTGCCGCCGCCGACAAGGCGGCCCGCGCCGCCAAGGCCGCCAGGCCGGCGACGATCTGATGGCGCGCAAACTCCCTCTCGTGGCCAAGCCCGCCGCCGAACGCACCATCGCCGTGCTCGATATCGGCACGTCGAAGGTCGCGGCGCTGATCGCCATCGCCGGCGCCGATGGTGAGCCGCGCGTCATCGGCGTCGGCCAGAAGCCCTGCGCCGGGCTGAAGCGCGGCCTGGTCACCGATTTCGAGAAGACCGAAGCCGCCATCCGCGGCGCCATGGACCAGGCCGAGCGCGCCGCCGGCGTGCAGATCGAATTCGTCCATGCCTCGATTTCGGCCGGCAATTTGCGCTCCAGCGTCGTGTCGAGCGAGATCGACATCGCCGGCGCCGGCATCACCGCCGCCGACATGGACAGCCTGCGCGCTGCCGGCCGCGCCCGCATCGATCCCGGCGGCGGCACCGTCGTCCATGCCCAGCCGGCGCTCTATGCCCTCGACGGCCAGGCCGGGGTCGAGGATCCGGTCGGCTTCCACGCCGATCGGCTCGGCATGGATATCCATGTCGTCACCGTCGATACGCCGCCGCTGAAGAACCTCGATCGCGCCATCAAGACGGCGCACCTCGGGCTGAAGGGCCTCGTTGCCTCGCCGCTCGCCGCCAGCCTCGCCGTGCTCGAGCGCGAGGAGCGCGAGCTTGGCGTCGCGCTGATCGAGATCGGCGCCGGGGTGACGACGATCGCCGTGCACAGCATGGGCGTGCTCGTCGGCGTCGCCGCCATCCCGATGGGCGCGCAGGACATCACCAACGACATCGCCGCTGCCTTCGCCTGCCGCCGCGCCGTCGCCGAGCGGCTGAAGGCGCTGGAAGGCGCCGCCATCGCCGTCAACAAGGACAATCACGAGGCGGTGGAAATCCCGCCGATGACCGACGATGGCCTGGCCGAACCGATGCGGGTGCCGCGGGCGCAGATCATCGGCGTCATCCGTCACCGGCTCGACCTGATCTTCCACCATGTCGCCATCGGCCTCGACACGCTGGGCTTCACCGGCCCGCAGGCGCGACAGCTGGTGCTGACCGGCGGCGGTGCCGAACTGCGCTCGCTGCCCGATTTCGTCGCTGGCGCACTGGGCCGCAACGTCCGCATCGGCCGGCCGCGCGGACTGACCGGACTGCCGCCGGCGCAGGGCGGTCCGGCCTTTGCGACGCTGGCCGGGCTGGCGCTCTATGCCGCCGCCGACGTACCCGACATCTGGTACCATGCGCCGGTCGCCAAGGCTGCGCCGGGCGGCGGCCGGCTGGCGCAGATGATCGAAAAATTGAAGGGCAGCCTGTGAAGCGGCTTTCCTCGCCTGAATCGCTCATATAGTATGTTTGGCAAGTTGGGAGACACGAGATGCTGGAGTTCGAACGGCCGGCGCTGACCGAATTGAAGCCCCGGATCACTGTCGTCGGGGTCGGCGGCGCGGGCTGCAATGCGGTCGCGAACATGATCGCCGCCGATCTTCAGGGCGTCGATTTCATCGTCGCCAATACCGATGCGCAAAGCCTTGCCGGCAGCCGCGCCGAAACGCGCCTCCAGCT
>JAIXZK010000358.1 GCA_027489695.1 Sphingomonadales bacterium | reverse complement strand
CGTGCCCACATCCTCGGCGAAATGGCCAAGGCGCTCGATCAGACCCGCGAGGAAATGTCCGCCCACGCGCCGCGCATCGAAACGATGCAGGTGCCCAAGGACAAGATCCGTGATGTCATCGGCACCGGCGGCAAGGTCATCCGCGAAATCGTCGCGACGACCGGCGCCAAGGTCGACATCGAGGACGATGGCACCGTCAAGATCGCTTCGTCGGACCCGGAAAAGATCGCCGCGGCCCGCAAGTGGATCGAAGGCATCACCATGGAAGCCGAAGTCGGCAAGATCTACACCGGCAAGGTGGTGTCGATGGTCGATTTCGGTGCGTTCGTGAACTTCATGGGCGGCAAGGACGGTCTCGTCCACATCTCGGAAATCAAGAACGAGCGTGTCGCCAACGTCAAGGAAGTGCTGACCGAGGGCCAGGCCGTGAAGGTCAAGGTGCTCGCCGTCGACGAGCGAGGCAAGGTTCGCCTGTCGATGCGCCTGGTCGACCAGGAAACCGGCGAGGAACTGCCCGACACCCGCCCGCCGCGGGAAGGTGGCGACGACCGGCCGCCGCGTTCGGACCGCGGCCCGCGCCGTGACGGCGATCGTGGCCCCCGCCGCGATGGCGGTGACCGGGGCCCGCGCCGCGATGATCGTGGCCCGCGCAGCGACGATCGGGGCCCGCGCCCCGAGCGCGCCCCCCGCGAGGACGCGCCGGAAGGCGGCGGCAGCCTGCCGGACTTCCTGACCGGCAATCGCGACTGATCCATCGCTTCGAATGACGAAGGCCGCCCCGCAAGGGGCGGCCTTTTTCATGGTCTGCGTTCATCGCCGCCGCCATTACCGGCATGCGCGCCGAACCGACGACGGATCGGGATATGGCCGCTCCGCAACGCCGATCCGGTGCAGGCCTGGCGGCCTGAGCAGATTGCGGAGGTTGCCCGCCGATAGAATCATGCCATTTTTATGGCGGAACGGGACGGAACGTCACATTCGCTTGCGCGTTCGCCATGGTAACGTCCAATACAGGTCGAGCCATGAGCGGGGGCCGGGGCGCGGGCGATCGGAGAAACATGCTGAGCGGGCTGAAGGCAATCACCATGGGCGGCCGCGAGGTCTGGCCGCTGGTGGAAGGTGGCAAGGGTGTCGCTGCAACCAATCATCTTTCGTCGGGGGCCTGGGCGCTGGCCGGCGGTGTCGGCACGATCAGCGCGGTCAATGCCGACAGCTATGATGCCACCGGGCGGATCATCCCGCAGATCTATCGCGCCCTCAATCGCCGCGAGCGCCATGAGGAACTGATCGGCTTTGCCATCGATGGCGCTGTCCAGCAGGTGCAGCGCGCCTATGACATGGCGGCGGGCGAGCTGTCGCGCGGCATCGGCGCACTCAATATCAACGTGTTGTGGGAAATGGGCGGGGCGCAGCGCGTGCTGCACGGCGTGCTCGAGCGGACCCGCGGCCTCGTCAACGGCGTCACCTGCGGCGCCGGCATGCCCTACAAGCTTTCGGAAATCGCCGCCCATTATGGCGTGCATTATTATCCGATCATCAGCAGCGCCCGCGCCTTCCGCGCCCTGTGGAAGCGCGCCTATTCCAAGGCCGCGGAATGGCTGGGTGCCGTCGTCTATGAAGACCCCTGGCTCGCCGGCGGCCACAATGGCCTCAGCAATGCCGAGGATCCGCGGGTGCCGCAGGACCCCTATCCGCGCGTCCGCGAACTGCGTGCCGTGATGCGCGAATCGGGCATCCCCGATTCGACGCCGATCGTGATGGCCGGCGGCGTCTGGTGCCTCAGCGAATGGCGGGACTGGATCGACAATCCGGAACTCGGGCAGATCGTCTTCCAGTTCGGCACGCGGCCGCTGCTGACGCAGGAAAGCCCGATCCCCGACGCCTGGAAACAGCGGTTGATGACGCTGGAGCCCGGCGACATCCTGCTGCACAAATTCTCGCCGACCGGCTTTTATTCGAGTGCGGTGCGCAACCCGTTCCTGCGCGCGCTGGAAGCGCGGTCCGAGCGGCAGGTGGCATTTTCCGCCACGGCGACCGGCGACCACCAGTTCCTGCTCGATGTCGGCGTCGGCCGGAAGAACTTCTATGTGACGCGCGACGACCTGCTGCGCGCCCGCGAATGGCATGGCCTTGGCTTTACCGAGGCGCTGAAGACGCCGGACAATACGCTGGTTTTCGTGGCACCGGGCGAAAAGGCGTCGATCCGCAAGGATCAGGCCGATTGCATGGGTTGCCTGTCGCAATGCAGCTTCTCGAGCTGGGCCGACAATGAAACCAACAGCACCGGGCGCCTCGCCGATCCGCGCAGCTTCTGCATCCAGAAGACCCTGCAGGACATCGTCCATGGCGGCGATACCGAGCAGAATCTGATGTTCGGCGGCCATTCCGCCTTCCGCTTCGCGCGCGATCCCTTCTACTCCAACGGCTTCATCCCGACGGTGAAGCAACTGGTCGAACGCATCCTGGCCGGCGACTGAGCTGTAACCCGCGTCGGCATGGCGCCGAATGATGTGCTGGGCCCTGTGGCCTGAGGGCACGAAACGGCATGTTGGCAGCAAGGATTGATACGGGACCGCTGCCAGCGCCGGTTGCCCTTGCGATCGTGCGGTCTACGGTATCGTCGATGACCAGCGACGACATCTGGGCCGGGCTGATGGCCGCCGCGCAGCGCGGCGAGGCGGCGCCCTATCGTCGCCTGCTCGCCGAACTGCGGCCCTGGCTGGTGCGCTATTTCGCCCGCCGGCTGCCGCCCTCCCAGGTCGATGACGCGGTGCAGGACACGCTGGTCGCCATCCACACCAAGCGGCACACCTTCGAACCGGACCGGCCGTTCGGCCCCTGGCTCGCCGGCATCGCTCGTTACAAATGGATCGACCGGCTGCGCAGCCAGTCACGCCATGCCGCCGACGAGCTTCCCGAAACCCTGGCGACCGACGACCATGAAGCCGCCGTGACCAGCGCCGTGGTGCTGAAGGCGCTGCTGGCGACCTTGAAACCGGCGCAAGCCGAGGTAATTCGGCTGGTGAAGCTCGATGGCCTGTCGATAGAGGAAGCGGCCTTGCGAACCGGCCAATCCGAATCGCTCGTCAAGGTCAACATCCACCGCGGCCTCGGCCGCCTTGCCCGCCTGGTGGAAGCCCAAGCCGATGCCGACTGACATGTCCGCCAAGGATCCCCTGATCGACAGCCTGGTCGCCGATCTGGCCCCGGTGCAGCCACGGCAATGGCGCCGCGAGGCGGCGCTCGTCGTCGGTGCCGTCATATTCGAGGCGATGGCCGTCGCCGGCGTGTTCGGGATGCGGCCCGACATGCCCGAGGCGATGGCGACGCCGGCCTTCTGGTGGAAAGGCGTCTGTCTGGCGCTGGTTGCCGGCCTTGGTGCCGCCGCCGTGCTGATTTCGCTCGATCCGGCCGTCACCATCCTGCCGCGCCTGCGCCGCCTGTCGCGGATCTTCGCGATGCTGCTGCCGCTGGCGCTCGCTGCGGGCTGGCTGATCGATGCCGGCAACGGCGGTGTCGATGCGCTGGTGGCGCGGCT
>JAIXZK010000096.1 GCA_027489695.1 Sphingomonadales bacterium | reverse complement strand
GTTCAGAACGTGCCGATAGCGGTTTCGGTGTTGAGCGGCGCGACGCTCGATGCGCAGGGCAGCTACAATATCAGTCGCCTGACTCAGCTCCAGCCGACGCTGCAATTCTATTCCCAGAACCCGCGCAACACCTTCATCAATATTCGCGGCATCGGCGCGCCATTTGGCCTGACCAACGACGGGTTCGAACAGGGTGTCGGAATCTATATCGACGACGTTTATTACAACCGCATTGCCTCGGCCACGCTCGATTTCGTCGATGTCGACCAGATCGTCACGCTGCGTGGCCCGCAGGGCACGCTGTACGGCAAGAACACCACTGCTGGCGCGATCAACATCACCACGCGCGCGCCGAGCTTCAACTTTGAGGGCAGGGCCGAAGCAACGGTCGGCAATCTGAATTTCAAACAGGGCAAAGCCTCGATTTCCGGTCCGCTTTCGGACACAATCGCCGCGCGGCTGAGCATCACGGCGACCAGTCGCCGGGGCACGGTGTTCAATACCAGAACCAACAGTTTCATTCAGTCGCAGGACACGATCGGCCTTCGCGGGTCGGTGTTGTGGCGCGCGGCACCCAATTTCAACCTGACCTTGTCGGGCGACTTTAACCTGCAGGATCCGATTTGCTGCGCATACTCCTTTGGCAGATATGGGCCGACCCAGCGCGCTGCAAACCGGCAGTATCCGGCGCTCATTTCGTATTTCCCCGGCTACACGACCCCGAGCACAAACCCGTATGACCGGTTGACCGATGTCGACGCGGCGCTGCGCGCGCGCAATGAAATTGGCGGCGTGTCGGCCAGGGCGATTTGGGACCTCGACGAGATTAACAAGCTCACCTCGATCAGCGCGTTCCGTTATTGGGACTGGAAGCCTGCAAATGACCGCGACTACACCGGTCTCCCCGTCTATACCAAGGTCAATAACCCGACGAAACAGCGGCAATATTCGCAGGAATTTCGGTTCAATCACGAATCGAAGAGCTTCGACTTCGTTGTCGGCCTGTTTGGCTTCTATCAAAATATCCAGACCAACGGCGTTCAGGAGACAGGAACCGCCGCCAGCAAGTGGCTGCTGAACCCGACCAGCGCCTTGTCGAACAACCCGGCCGTCCTGAACAACCTCGTTGCGTTGAATGACATCCGGTTGAAGAACACCAGCCTTGCCCTGTTCGGCAAGGTCAATTGGCGCGTGTTTGAGCGTTTCACGATCTCCCCCGGCATCCGGCTTAACTATGACAAGAAAGACGGGGTGTATGATTCGGTCGTGACCGGCACGGCGTCGGACGGTACGCGACAGATCGTTTCGGCCGTGCCGGGGTCGCCCTATTACACCGATCCGTGGACAGCCCAGCAACGCGGTGTGCAGGCGTCGCAATTTTTTGCGCCGAAGCTGAGCAAGTGGAACCTGTCGTATGATCTCAACGTCGCATACCGTGCGACCGACGACATCAACCTGTTCGCGACCTATGCCCGGTCGTTCAAGACCGCCGGGATCAATTTGAACGGTGTGCCGGCCGATGCGAACGGCGCGCCGATCGCCGCCGCCTATACGATCAAGCCCGAAAAGGTCGACCATTTCGAGGCGGGCATCAAGAGCCAGTTCTGGGATCGCCGCGTCACGGTGAACGTCAATGGCTTCTGGACCGAGATCAAGGATTTCCAGGCCAACGTCAGCAATGGCCAGTTCGGCACCGTGCGCGGCTATCTCGCCAATGCCGCAAAGGTCCGCTCGCGCGGGTTCGAAGGGGAGTTTTCGATTCGGCCGAGCGCGCGGTTCAATGCCTATCTCAACGGTGCGTACACCGACGCGACTTATGTCAGCTTCTGCGACGCGCCGCCGCCGCCCGAATTGTCGGGCGGCACCACCCTGCCTGCAACAGGGCCATGCACCTTTAGCGGCACCGTCAGCCCTGCGGGAACGGCCGGCGGCAACAGCCCACCGTTCGTCGATGCGTCGGGCTCGGTATTGCCCGGCGTTTCCAAATGGTCCTTCGCATGGGGCGCTGAAGCGAACGCGCCAGGCTCGCTTTTCGGCAAGGAGGGGCAGTTCTATCTCGGTTACGACGCCAGCTATCGATCGAGCTGGTCCTCGAACCCGACGCCGTCGATCTACACATGGGTCAATGGCTATTCGATCCAGAATTTCCGCAGTGGATTCCGCACCGCCGAATTCGACGCCTTTCTTTGGGTGCGCAACGCGTTGGACAAGGATTACATCGATCAATATTTGGCCGGGACAGGGGGTAACACCGGCCTGATCGCCGCTTATGCTGGCGATCCGCGCACATTTGGCGGTACGATCAATTTCAAGTTCTGACCTGAAGGTCCCTCCCGCTTGCGGGAGAGGGCGGGTGGCGGCGGCGCGGAGGGCGGAAACGCCGGTCGGCAAAGCCGCCGTCGGCCGGATCGCTGGCGCGTCCGCCGGCCGGGCGAGGCGATGCTCGCTTCGCTTGCACCGGCGGCGCGTTGCCCGCCTTCGCCTTCGCCCAAATGCAAACGTCCGGGCCGTTTCCGACCCGGACGCCTGCGTGACGATTGCTCGTCAGCCCCCAATTTTGCTTTCGCGACCAGCCTCTTGAGCGGCGCTGAAAGCATTCCCCGAACCACGGCCGTTGCCTGTGTGTCAGTGACAAAAGCGTTAAGTGTGAGTGAGCCGATTGTCATCGGGAATATGGCCGCAGCGAACCGATTACGGCGCGGCTGTGGCGATTGCGCAACAGGCGAGCAACGATTGCGCAATGCGCATGTGCCTCGTGCGGGGTACTGACGGCCATTGCCGCCCTTGGGTTTGGACCCTAAGGCACGGGGCATGATCCTGTCCCGCTACGAACGCATGATCGCCCGGCGCTATCTGTTGCCCGGCAAGGGCGAGGCCTTCATCCTGATCGTCGCCGCCTTCAGCCTTGGTGCCGTCACCCTCGGCGTGTTCGCGCTCGTCGTGACGATGAGCGTGATGAACGGCTTCCGCGCCGAACTCTTCGACAAGATCGTCGGCTTGAACGGCCATGCCGTGGTGCAGGCCTATGGCGGGCAAATGCGCGACTGGCGCGAGATCGCCAAGCTGGCCGAAGCGACCAAAGGGGTGACAAGCGCGACCCCGTTGATCGAACAGCCGCTGATGAGCACCTATAACGGCCGCGTCGAAGGCGTGCTGCTGCGCGGGATGCGCGTCGCTGACATCCGCAGCAACAAGACGATCGGCAGCAAGTTGGTGATGGGCTCGCTCGCCGCGCTGACGCCGGGCAGCGGGCGGATCGCGATCGGATCGGGCCTGGCCGATGCGCTTGGCGCCGTCGTCGGCAGCCAGATTTCGCTGATCAGCCCGCAGGGGCAAACCACACCGTTCGGCACCGTGCCGCGAATCGTCCAGTATACGGTAGGCGCGATCTTCACGATCGGCGTGTCGGATTATGACAAGATCTACGTCATCATGCCGATGGAGGATGCGCAGACGCTGCTGATGCTCGGCGATTCGGTTGGCATGATCGAGCTGCAGACCACCGACCCCGATCGCGTCGGCCAGATTCTCGCGCCGCTCTCGGACAAAATCGGCAATCGTGGCGTGGTGCAGGACTGGCGCATGATGAACGCGCAATTGTTTGAGGCGCTGAGTGTCGAGCGCGTCGTGATGTTCTGCCTGCTCAGCCTGATTATCCTGGTCGCGGCGTTCAATATCGCCTCCTCGCTGATCATGCTGGTGCGCGCCAAGACCCGCGACATCGCGATCCTGCGAACGATGGGGGCATCGCGGAACGGCTTGCTCCGGATCTTCATGACGGTCGGCACCACGATCGGGTCGCTCGGCATCGTGCTCGGGCTGATTCTCGCGGGCATCGCGCTGACTTTCCGGCAGGACGTGGTCGATCTCGTCCAGCGGATCAGCGGCCAGAACATCTGGGACCCGCAAGTGCGCTTCCTGAGCGAGTTGCCCTCCAAGACCAATCCGGTGGAGGTGGTCGCGATCGTGCTGATCGCGCTGCTGCTGACGTTCCTCGCCACGCTCTACCCGGCGTTCAAGGCGGCGAGCACCGATCCTGTGCAGGTGCTGCGCTATGACTGACTCTTGTGTTCATTCCCGGTCGCGCGCGCGCATCGCCCCTAATGCCGTTCGTGCTGAGCTTGTCGAAGCACAGCGCGCCTCAAGCGAGCGTTCCAATTGTGGCCGCCGCCCTTCGACAGGCTCAGGGCGAACGGAGATGGGCCATGACTGAGGCTGTCCTCGACGTAACCGGCCTGACGCGCAGTTTCAGCCAGGGCGGCGAAACGATCGAAGTGCTGCGCGGACTCGATCTGCACGTCGGCCCCGGCGAGATCGTCGCGCTGCTCGGCCCGTCGGGCTCGGGCAAATCGACGCTGTTGCAAGCCGTCGGCCTGCTCGAAGGCGGGTTCGGCGGATCGATCAAGATCGACGGCGAGGAAGCCGCCCGGCTCGATGCCGACGGGCGCACCCGCGTGCCCCGCGACAAGCTCGGCTTAGTCTATCAATTCCACCATCTGCTGCCTGATTTCAACGCCAGCGAGAATGTCGAGCTGCCGATGCTGATCCGCGATGCGACGCGCGTGCAAGCCAAAGATCGGGCCGGTGAATTGCTCACCGCACTCGGCCTCGGCCACCGCCTCACGCACCGCCCGAGCCAGCTTTCGGGCGGCGAACAGCAGCGCGTCGCCGTCGCCCGGGCGCTGGCCAACAAGCCGGTGCTGGTGCTCGCCGACGAACCGACCGGCAATCTCGACGAGGCGACGGCGCAGAAGGTGCTCGCCGAATTCGTCGCGCTGGTGAAGGGTCAGGGTTCGGCGGCGCTGATCGCCACGCACAATATCGCGCTGGCGCGGGCGGTGGACCGGGTGGTGACGTTGCACGAGGGGCGGCTGGCGTGATTGTCGCGCCGTCACCCCGGGCTTGACCCGGGGCCCAGTTGTTCTTCCGGCGCCGGCGCGCAAGGAAGCTGGGCCCCGGGTCAAGCCCGGGGTGACACGCGGCGAGCGAGATAGCTCGGGATAAGTCTGACACCGGCCTTCCCCCACCGCCCGCCAGCCCCCATCATCGCGCCATGCCCCACGCCGGATTCGTCCCCCTTCGTCTGCATTCGGCCTATTCGGTGCTGGAATCGACCATCCAGCCCGATGCGCTCGCCAAGGCCTGCCGCAAGGCGGGGTTTCCCGCGGCCGGCCTCGCCGATCGCGGCAACATGTTCGCTGCCATGGATTTTTCCGCCGCGGCCAAGGATGCGGGCGTGCAGCCTATCATCGGCGCGCTGCTCGCCATCGAACGGCCGGGGTCGCGCACCGCGCTGACCCGGCCGGTCAACGATTGGCTGGTGCTCTTCGCCCAGGATCATGCCGGCTACACCAACCTCATCGGCCTGGTCAGCGAGGCGCATCTCGCCACCGAGCCGCCCGAGGATGCCCATGTCACCCTGGAAGCGCTGCAAGGGCGCACCGAGGGGCTGCTCTGCCTGACCGGCGGCGAGGATGGCGCGCTCGTGCGGCTGCTCGGCGAGGGCCAGGATGCCGATGCCTATGCCGATGTGCTGGAAGCGCTGTTCCCCGGCCGCCTCTATGTCGAGATCAGCCGCTGCGGCGATGCCCTGACCCAGCGCGCCGAACCGGCGCTGCTGCGGCTGGCGGCGGACCGCGGCCTGCCGATCGTCGCCACCTGCCCGGCGAAATTCCTCGAGGCCAAGGGCCATGGCGCCCATGACGCGCTGCTGTGCATCGCCAATTCGGCCTATCTTGCCGCCGAGGAGCGGGTGCGATCGAACCCCGAACACCGGCTGAAATCGGCCGACGAGATGCGCGCCACTTTCGCCGATCTGCCGGAAGCCATCGCCAACACGCTGGTCGTTGCCCAGCGCTGCGCCGTGCTGGCGCCGTCGCGCAAGCCGATCCTGCCCAGCCTCGCCGGCGATCCGGAGGCCGAGGAACGCGCGCTGGATGACGCAGCGCAGGCCGGGCTCGCGCGTCGCCTCGCCGCCGCCGGGCGGACCGGGGAGGCGGCGACACCCTATGAGGAACGGCTGGCCTTCGAATTGAAGGTCATCAAGGACATGGGCTTTCCCGGCTATTTCCTGATCGTCGCCGATTTCATCCAATGGGCGAAGGGGCAGGGGATTCCGGTCGGGCCCGGCCGCGGTTCCGGCGCCGGATCGGTGGTCGCCTGGGCGCTGACCATCACCGATCTCGATCCGCTCGAACACGGGCTGCTGTTCGAGCGCTTTTTGAACCCAGATCGTGTGTCGATGCCGGACTTCGACATCGATTTCTGCGAAACCCGGCGCGGCGAGGTCATCCGCTATGTCCAGGATCGCTATGGCGCGGCGCAGGTCGCGCAGATCATCACCTTCGGCAAGTTGAAGGCGCGCGCTGCCATCAAGGACGTCGGCCGGGTGCTGCAATTCCCCTATGGCCAGACCGACCGGCTGGCCAAGATGGTGCCGAGCCATCCGACCGACCCCTGGACGCTGGCGCGCACACTGGGCATCGGCAAGGACAAGGACGGGGTGGCCTATCCCGGCCTCGCCGAATTCATCGCCGAGCGCGACAAGGACCCCAAGGTCCGGCAGCTGCTCGACATGGCGCTGCAACTGGAAGGCGCGGTGCGCAACCTGTCCACCCACGCCGCCGGCGTGGTGATCGGCGACCGGCCGCTGTCGCAGCTGGTGCCGCTCTACCGCGATCCCAAGTCGGACATGGCGGTAACGCAGTTCGAGATGAAGGCCGCCGAAAAGGCCGGCCTCGTGAAGTTCGACTTTCTCGGGCTGAAGACGCTCTCGGTGCTCGACCGGGCGGCGCGGCTGCTGAAAAACCGCGGCATCATTGTCGACTGGCTGGCGCTGCCGCTCGATGATCCGGCGGTCTACAAGCTGCTGGCGCGCGGCGACACGGTCGGGGTGTTCCAGTTCGAATCGGATGGCATGCGGCGGGCGCTCAGCCAGGTGCGGCCCGATTGCTTCGCCGATATCGTCGCGCTCGGTGCGCTCTACCGGCCGGGGCCGATGGACAACATCCCGAGCTTCGCCAACCGCAAGGCCGGGCGCGAGAAGGTCGAGCTGCTGCATCCGGCGATGGAGCCGATCCTGCGCGAGACGCACGGCATCATCGTCTATCAGGAACAGGTGATGAGCCTGGCGCGCGAGCTGGCTGGCTATACGCTCGGCGAGGCCGACCTTTTGCGCCGCGCCATGGGCAAGAAGATCCATGCCGAGATGGTGGCGCAGAAGGAACGCTTCGGCGAAGGCGCCGCCAAGAACGGCATCGATTCGAAGACTTCGGACGCGATCTTCGAATTGATCCTGAAATTCGCCAATTACGGCTTCAACAAGTCGCACGCCGCCGCCTATGCGCTGGTCAGCTACCAGACGGCCTGGCTGAAGACACATCACCCGCACGAATTTCTTGCCGCCTCGATGGCGTACGACATCGACAATACCGACCGGCTGGCAGCGTTCGCCGAGGATGCCCGGCGCAGCGGCGTGACCATGCTGCCGCCTTGCATCAACCGTTCCGAGGCCGATTTCACCGTGGTGGCGCATGGGGAGGGCCTGGCGGTGCGCTATGGCCTCGCCGCGCTGAAGGGTGTCGGCGAGCGGGCGATGGCCGATGTCGTCACCTCGCGCGGAGCCGGCTTCGCGTCGCTCGCCGAATTTGCCCGGCGGGTGGACCCGAAACTGCTCAACAAGCGCCAACTGGAAAGCCTGATCGCGGCCGGCTGTTTCGATGCCATCGAGCCGTCGCGCGCCGGCGTCTATCTGCTCGCCGAAGCGCTGCTCGGCACCGCCCAGGCGGCAGCGGCGGCGCGCGAATCGGCGCAGACGGCGCTGTTCGGCGAAGCGACCGGGGTGGAGGATCGCGGCCTCGCCATGCTGGTGCCGCCGGGCCTGGCCTGGAGCCTCGCCGAGACCATGGCCAAGGAAAAGGACGCCTATGGCTTCTATTTCTCCGGCCATCCCGCCGATGGCTGGCGGGCTGTGCTCGATGCGGAAGGAGCGAAGACCTTCGCCGAAGCCATGGCCTCACCGCCGCCGACGGTGTTCGATCGCAACGGCAATGCCCGCACCGGCATCGTCATGGCCGGACTGATCGAGGAAGCGCGCTGGCGCCAGCCGCAGAACGGCCGCAGCCGCTATCTGACGCTGAAACTGTCCGACCGTTCCGGCCAGTTCGAGGCGAGCTGTTTCGATGAAGCCACCCAGGCGCGGCTGGAGCGGTTTGCCAGTGAATCGCCAGCGGTGCTGCTGCAGGCCGAGCTCAACTGGCGGCAGGGCGAGGATGCGCCGCGGGTGCGCGTCAATGGCGCGACGCCGCTCGCCGAGCTGGGGGCGCGGGCGCGTGGCCGGCTGGTGGTGACGCTGGCCGATGCGAGCGAGGTGTCGCTGCTCGCCGAGGCGGTGGCGGGTGCAGCCGGCAAGGGCCGCGGCGAGCTGATCGTGCTGGTGCCGGCGGCCGGCGGGCTGGCGCGGGTGGCGCTGGGCCGGAACTGGTTGCTCGATGCCGAGGTCCAGGCCCGGCTGGCGCGAGCGCTGGGGGCGGAGCGGATCGTCGCGGAGGCCTATGCCGGGCCGCGGCTGGTGATGGCGGGCTAGGCCCCGCTTCTCCCTCCCCACTCTACGTTCGCTTCGCTCAAATGGGGGGAGGGAGTTGTCAGCGGTAGGGCGCCAGCAATGCGCCCATGTCGACCCGCGCCTTGAGCCGGCTGCCGAGCAGGCACACACCGGCGAACTTGCGCTGCAGGAACAGCGTGTCGATCGGCGGGATGTGCCAGACCTCGCGGTCGGCGGCGAGGGCGAGGCCGCCGTCGCGGATCTGTTCGACGATGGCGCGATCGGCGAAATCGAACCAGCCGTCGCGGCGCAGCGGTGCCATGGCGGTTTCGAACATGGTGACGATGGCGGCGCGATGCGTGGCCGGCACTTCGGCGCTGAAAAAGCCGATTTCGAGCATTGCGGCTTCGGCTTCGGTGCGATTGCCGTCCAGTCCGGCGACGAGCAGGCGGCGATAGGGCGCTGAAACCGCCTCGCCGAAGCCGCGCGTGGCGCCAAAATCGAGCAGGACGAGACGTTCAGTCGCCGGATTGTAGCGGAAATTGGCGAAATTCGGGTCGGTCTGCATCAACCGGAAGTCGAAAAGTTCGCGCAGCAGCAGCGAAATGGCGAGGCGCATGACCCGATCGCGCACCGCTTGGGGCGCCTCGGCGAGCGATTCCACCGCGACGCCGCTGACGAAATCCATCGCCAGCACGGTCCGCGTCGTCAGATCTTCATGCAACGCCGGCACTTGATAGTCCGCGGCATCGGCCAGCAGCGTGCCGAAGCGCGCCAGATTGGCGGCTTCCCGCGCATAATCGGCCTCCTCGTGCAGCTGCCGCCGCGCTTCGGCGAGCAGCGGCGCCGTATCGATGCTCGCCGGCACCAGTCCGGACAGCTTCAAAAGCGTGCCGACATTGCCGACATCGCTGTCGATGCTGGCGCGCACGCCGGGGTACTGGATCTTGATCGCAAGGTCACGGCCGTCGCGGGTCTGCGCGCGGTGGACCTGGCCGATCGAGGCGGCGGCAATCGGCCGTACATCGAAGCGCAGGAAACGCGTCCGCCAGCCGCGGCCCCATTCGGCGTTGAGCACCGTTTCCAGCTGCCGCACCGGCATGTGCTGGGCGTCCGCCCGCAGCCGCGCCAATATGTCGGAAAGCTCGGCCGGCAGCAGGTCGCCGCCATCCATCGACAGCAATTGCCCCATCTTCATGGCAGCGCCGCGCAGATTGGCGAGCTGTGCGGTGATCTTGCGGGCGTTGGCCGGGGTCAGCAGCAATTCCGAAAGGCCGGGCCGCTTGCCTTGTGCCAGTTGGCGGGCGCCATCGACGATCATGCCGCCGGCGACACCGGAGGCCATGCCGCCGAAGCGCGCGAAGCGGGCCAGCCGGCCGGTGGGGACGGCGCGGCCGCGATTTTCGGGCGGGGAAGGGGGCAATGCGGGGCTTTCGCGCGATCGGGGCGACCGCGCAGCCTGCCTAGCGGACCTGCGGCGCCGGGCAATGCGGCACGTTGCGCCGCAGGCGCCCGGCCGTGCTTGCTATGCCGCCAGCATCCGGCGCCGGCGCAGAGTGGCGCCGGTCAGCGCGAAACCGGTCAGCAGCAAGGCCCATAGCGACGGTTCCGGCACTGCCGATTGCAGCGCGAAGAACGACAGCGGCACGGTGAACGCCGTCTCGGGGCTGTCGGCGATCCCGGCATCGGCATTGCCCAGCGCCAGGAAAAAGCCGGTGAAACTGCCCGGCTGGACCGATTCATTGAGGCGCAGCACGTCCGAGGTCAGGGTGAAATCCTGCGGCGAATCGAGCGTGCATTGCGGGAAATGGCAGGTGCCGGCCTGGATGGTACCGCCGCGCCGGGTGGCGGCGCCGAACTGATGCTCGAAAACCTGGCCGCCGGTGGTGAAAACGGTGCGATAATCGGCAAGATCGAGGCGCGTTGTTGCCGTCGTGCTGGCGATCGTCAGCAGATTGACGCTGTTGCCGCCATCCAGGAAGCGCAGTTGCGCGGTGAAACTGTCGAGCGTGCCGTACAGGGCGCCGCCTTCGCGGGTATTGTAGAAGCGGATGTTCGGATCGACTTCCGGATAATATTCGCGGGTGACGCCGCCGCTGAAGGTGAAGCCGACTTCGAGCGTCGCGGCCACGCCGGTGCGGAAAATGGCGAAATCCCCCGGCTGGTTGGCGGCGTAGGACAGCGTGACCGGCAGGCTGGCCTGCACCCCGACCGGGCCGCCCGAATAGCCGGCGTCCAACTCGAAGACCAGCCGCTGGGTGCCATTCGGCACGGCGATGATCTGGACGGCGGCGCTCGCCGGCGCCGCCAGCCCCAGGGCCGCCGCGGCGACCAGCCAGGGCCGCAGCTTGTCGATCGATTTCGTCATGGCTTGGCCTCCCCTGCCGGCATGAACGTCTGGGGCGATAGCATGGTCGGTCGGCGCCGGCATCGTGAAACTACCGTCAGGGATCGGGGTTGAAGACGCTCCAGCCCATCGCCTGAGCGAGGGTTTCGAGGGCCTGGGTGCCGAGCAGCGAATTGCCTTGCGGCGACAGGCCCGGCGACCACACGGCGATGCTGGCGCGGCCGGGGGCAATGGCGAGGATGCCGCCGCCGACGCCCGATTTCGCCGGCAGGCCGACTCGGAAGGCGAATTCGCCGCTGGCATCGTAATGGCCGCAGGTCAGCATCAGGGCGTTGATGCGCCGGGCGCGTTCGGGGCTGATGATCGGATGGCCGCTGGTCGGGCAGCGGCCGGCGTGCATCAGGAAGCGACCGGCGCGCGCCAGTTGCCGGCACGACATGGCGATGGCGCATTGGCGGAAGTAGACGTCGAGCGTCGCGTCGATCGGACCGTCGATGATGCCGAAGCTTTTCATGTAATTGGCCAGCGCGGCGTTGCGGAAGCCGGTGGCGGCTTCGGAAGCGGCGACGTCGCCATCGACGGTGATGGAGGCATCGCCGGCAAGATCGCGGACCCGGCGCAGGATGGCCGCGATGCCGCCGTAAGCCGCAACCGCGATCAGGTCGGTGACGGCGATGGCCCCGGCGTTGATGAACGGGTTGCGCGGCCGGCCATTCTCGATCTCGAGCTGGATGATCGAATTGAAGGCGCTGCCCGAGGGTTCGCGGCCGACGCGTTGCCAGACCCGCTCGTCATGCCGGGCGAGCGCCTCGACCAGCGCGAAGACCTTGCTGACCGACTGGATCGAAAACCGCATGTCGGCATCGCCGGCGACATGTTCCACGCCAGCGGCATCGACGACGGCGATGCCGAAATGCGCCGGATCGACCTTGGCGAGCTCCGGGATATAGCGCGCGACCTGGCCGCGCTCGCGGCCGTCGCGCATCGCGGCATGGATATCGGCGATGACGGCAGCGAGACGGGACATGGCGGGCAGGGGCTCCGGGCCGGGCGGCCAAGGATGCGGCGGGTACGGACGATCAGAAGCTCCAGCTGCCTTCGCTCTTCGGCGTCTTGACCGTCAGCTTCTTGATCTCGCCGCAGTTATGCGCCTCGACGGTGATGGTCGTCTTGGCGGGGATATCCTGGAACACCTTGAGGTTGCAGCCACTGGTCTGCGGGCTGTCGTTGATGACGATGGTCTGCACCGATTCGACCTCGACGCCGTAGTTTTCGATGCGGATCAGATGCTTGTCGCCCGATTCCTCGGCATTGAGGCCGATCTTCAGCTGCGCGTCCTTGGTCCAGTCGAAATTCAGCCGCTGGTTGTCGGTGACGACGGCCATGACACGCAGATTGCCGCAATTGAACGGGCCCGTCGAAATCGTCGCCTTGGGGGGGATGGTGTCGAAAACCTTGATATCGCAATCCTTGTCGCCGGGCAGGTTGTTGACGATCACCTGGCGCACGGTGACGGGGATGTCGCCGATGTTGCGAACCGAAAAATTCGCGCCATCGGGGCTGATCTCCAGCAATTCCCGCGGCGGTGGTGGCGGCGGCGGTGGCGCCGGCGCGGTCGGCGCTGCCGCGGTTTCGGTGGTGGTCGCGGCCGGCGCCTCGGCGGCCTTCTGGTCACAGGCGGCAACCGCCAGCAGCATCGCCACGCCCGCAAAACTACGAAATATCGATCGCTGCATCGTCTGTCCCCCGAGGTCCGTTGCTGTCGCGTTCGCAATATAGCGGCGGCTCTGGCCGATGCCATCGACAACGGATCGTGCTTCGGCGGCGCCGGCCGGGGCAAGCTGGCGGGGTGCCGGCTCGTGCGACCTGACCGATAAATGAGTGGCGCTCACAATCTGCGTAGTGTAACAACGCAAATCATCGGAGTCGCCCGCGGGAGACGGGCACGCCTTTGTTGAGGAGGAACGTCCATGGCCAGCCGTCACACGATCAGCCGCGAAGAAGCCCCCCCGCAATGGCCGCTGCCGCCGCGTCAGCGCCCGCAACTCGCCGATCACAGCCGCGAGACGCTGATGGCCTATCTCGAGACGGCGCCGCTCGACGAAGTCGATATCTCCGATCCGATCTATTGGGAAAATGACGCGCACTGGCCGTTCTTCCGTCGCCTGCGCGACGAAGCGCCGGTGCATTTCACCGCGCTGAATGCCGAACGCCATCGCGGCTTCTGGTCGGTGTCGCGCTGGGCCGACATCATGGCGGTCGATACCAACCACCAGGTCTATTCGTCGGACGCGCATCTGGGCGGCATCACGCTGTTCGACATGGACGCCGATTTCATCATGCCGATGTTCATCGCCATGGACCCGCCGAAGCACGACGTGCAGCGCAAGGCGGTCAATCCGATCGTTTCGGGCATGAACCTCGCCAGCTTCGAATCGCTCATCCGCAGCCGCACCGAGGAAGTGCTCGATGGCCTGCCGCGCGGAGAGGCGTTCGACTGGGTCGATCGCGTCTCGATCGAACTGACCAGCCGCATGCTGGCGACCTTGTTCGACTGGCCGCAGGAACATCGCCGCAAGTTGACCTATTGGTCGGACGTGTCGACTTCCGACCCGGAAATTCCCGGCAATCCGCAGAAGGAAGAACGCCAGGGCATCCTGCTCGGCATGCTGCAGGAATTCACCCAGCTGTGGAACGCCAAGGTCAACGCCGAACCGGGCAACGACCTCATCTCGATGCTGGCCCATAATCCGGCGACGCGGAACATGCCGCCGATGGAGTTCCTCGGCAACCTCGTGCTGCTGATCGTCGGCGGCAATGATACCACCCGCAACTCGATCTCGGGCGGCGTCTATTTCCTCAACAAGAACCCGGGCGAATTCGCCAAGCTGCGCGCCGATCATGGCCTGGTGGAATCGATGGTCAGCGAGACCATCCGTTACCAGACGCCGCTTGCGCACATGCGCCGCACCGCGCTGGAGGACACGATCCTGGGCGGCCAGCGCATCCGCAAGGGCGACAAGGTCGTCATGTGGTATCACAGCGGCAACCGCGACGAGCGCGCGATCGAGAACCCCGATGCCTATGTCATCGACCGGCCGCGCGCCCGCCAGCACATGGCGTTCGGCTTCGGCATCCATCGCTGCGTCGGCAATCGCCTTGCCGAACTGCAGCTGAAGATCCTCTGGGAAGAAATCCTCAAGCGCTTCGACAATATCGAACTGCTGGAAGAGCCCGAGCGGGTGCCGTCGGCCTTCGTCAAGGGCTACAAGAAGATGATGGTCCGTATTCCGGCCTGATCGACAACCCGAACCACGGAACAGGACCCATGGCCAAAGTTACCTATATCGCCTTCACCGGCGCCGAAACCGTCATCGACGTGCCGGATGGCGTCTCGCTGATGGAAGGCGCGCTGCAGAATGGCATCGCCGGCATCGATGGCGATTGCGGCGGCAATGCCGCCTGTGCCACCTGCCATGTCTATGTCGAGGGCGACTGGCTGGCGAAGACCGGCGAGCGCACCGAGGCGGAGACAGCGATGCTCGATCTCGCCGATGGCCTGGCCGACAACAGCCGGCTGGCCTGCCAGATCTTCGCCGGTCCGGCGCTCGACGGCATCGTTCTGCGGATGCCGGAAAGCCAGCACTAAGGCGAGGCTTCAAGAGCAAAGCGGCCCCCGGCGGCCAGGGCATCAGGCCCCGGCCGCCGGAGCCGAAAGACTTTCAGGGGACATTCCATGCCGATCTCGCTCCACGCTGCTTTCGTGCCGTCCTGCCGCCAGATCATCGGCGCCTGCCTCGGCCTGCTCGACAAGGCCGAGGCGCATGCCGCTGCCACTGGCTGCGGCGATGCGGCGCTGATCGGTTCCTGCCTGGCTGCCGACATGGCGCCGGTGCCGTTCCAGGTGAAATCGGTGGCGACACATTCGGCCGGCGCCATCGCCGGCGTTCGCGCCGGGCGGATCACCCCCAATTTCGGCGACATGCCGGGCGATTTCGCCGGGCTGAAGGCGGTGCTGGCGGAAGCCGATGCCGCGCTGGCGGCGGTCGACGAGGCCGAGCTGGAAAGCTTCATCGGCAAGCCGGTGGTGTTTGCCCTGGGCAGCATGGAACTGCCGTTCACCGGCGACCAGTTCCTGCTCTCGTTCAGCCAGCCCAATTTCTATTTCCACGCCTCGACGCTCTACGGCATCCTGCGCAAGGAAGGCGTCAAGCTCGGCAAGCGCGACTTCCTCGGCGCGATGCGGATGGCGATGTAGGCCGGCGGCGCCCGGCGCGTCGCCGCGCCCGGCTTGCACCCTTTCGGCGGCTTGGGCATTCATCCCGGCAGCCGAAGGAGCCTTTCCCCATGCGTTTCGCGTTCGCCCTCGCCGTTCTTGCCGTCGCCAGTGGCTGCAACGCCGCCCCCGTCACCCAGGGGCCGCCGAATGTGCCCGAGTTCACGCCGGCCTTTGCCGGCCAGACCCGCGCCGAAGCCGTCGTCGGCAAGACGAAGCTGCAGGTGACCGAAGTCGCCACCGGCCTCAACAAGCCCTGGGACATGGCGTTCCTGCCCGATGGCCGGCTGCTGGTCAGCGAAAAGGCCGGCGGCGTGCTGCGTATCATCGCCGCCGACGGCAGCAAATCGGCGCCGGTCAGCGGAACGCCGCCGGTCGATGCCCGCGGCCAGGGTGGCATGCTGGGCGTCGGCGCGCCCGGCGATGGCTGGGTCTATTGGAGCTATGCCGAACCGCGGCAGGGTGGCAACGGCCTCGCCGTGGCGCGCGGCAAGCTCGGCGGCAGCGCTGCGGCACCGGCGCTGAGCGAGGTCAGCGTCATCTTCCGGGCGATGCCGACGCTGGCTTCGGTGCAGCATTATGGCGGGCCCCTGGTCTTCGGCCCCGGCAATCTTCTCTATGTCATGCTCGGCGAGCGCTCGATCCTGCCCGGCCGGGTGCAGGCGCAGGACCTCGGCAGCCATTTCGGCAAGGTCGTCCGCATCTTCCGCGACGGCAGCGTGCCGAAGGACAATCCGTTCGTCGGCAAGGCTGGCGCCCGGCCGGAAATCTGGTCTTATGGCCATCGCAACATTCTGGCGGCTTCGCTCGACGACCGCGGCCGGCTGTGGGAGCTGGAACATGGCCCCAAGGGCGGCGACGAGCTCAATCTGGTGCAACCCGGCAAGGATTATGGCTGGCCGACGATCAGCTATGGCGAGGAATATTCGGGCGCCCCGATCGGCAAGGCGCTGACCCAGGCGCCCGGCATGGAACAGCCGGTGCATTATTGGGACCCGGTGATCGCGCCGGCCGGCCTCACCATTTATTCTGGCCGGATGTTCGCGGAATGGCGCGGCAATTTCCTCACCGGCGGGCTCGGATCAAAGGCACTGATCCGGCTGGTGATGAAGGACGATCGCGTGATCGGCGAGGAACGCCTGCTGACCGATCGCGGCGAGCGCATCCGCGATGTCGCCGAAGGCCCGGACGGCGCGATCTGGCTGCTGACCGACGATGCCAATGGCAAGCTGCTGCGGGTGACGGTGGCGCACTGAGTGGCGCTGTCAGCGCTCGGCGTCGCAAGCCGCGGCAACGGTGGCAATCCGCTGGTGATGGTCTCCCAGATCACTGCACTTTCCCGCCCAGAACACTTCGGGCGAGGGTGTTTGGCATTGCGGTGATGTGCTGCCACGGATTCTCTGGATGCCTATCCTCGAATTCGTGAGGAAGCCCGCGCAGCGTGGTCCCACAGGATCGTGGCTACCGCCTCGCGGCGCGGGCGTTCGGTTTGGCTGACGGCCATGGGGGAAGCATGGTCCCTGCGGCGGTTGCAGGCAAACACCGGCTTGACCGGCAATGCTCTGCCGACTAAGGGCACCGCTTCCTGAAATCCCCACGCGGGGGGACATATCCGGTGCTCGAAGCCTTCGAGCCACTCCCCCGCGGCGGCACAACCGGAGATTGAATGAATATGGCGGCTCCTGTCGTTTCCATGGCGCAATTGCTCGAAGCCGGCGCCCATTTCGGCCACCAGACGCACCGCTGGAACCCGAAGATGAAGCCTTACATCTTCGGCGATCGCAACGGCGTCCACATCATCGACCTGTCGCAGACCGTGCCGCTGTTCGCGCGCGCCCTCGATTTCGTCCGCGCCACCGTGCAGGCCGGCGGCAAGGTGCTGTTCGTCGGCACCAAGCGCCAGGCGCAGGACCCGATCGCCGATGCCGCGCGTCGCTGCGGCATGCACTATGTCAACCATCGCTGGCTCGGCGGCATGCTGACCAACTGGAAGACCATCTCGGGCTCGATCCGCAAGTTCAAGCAGCTCGAAGAGCAGCTGTCGGGCGACACCCAGGGCCTCACCAAGAAGGAAGTCCTCAAGCTCACCCGCGAGCGCGACAAGTTCGAGCTGAGCCTCGGCGGCATCCGCGAAATGGGCGGCCTGCCCGACGTCATCTTCATCATCGACGTCAACAAGGAAGAACTGGCCGTCAAGGAAGCCAATGTCCTCGGCATCCCGGTCGTCGCGGTGCTCGACACCAACACCGACCCGTCGGGCATCGCTTTCCCGGTGCCGGGCAATGACGACGCCAGCCGCGCCATCCTGCTCTATGTCAACGCCATCGCCGATACCGTGCTTGAAGCCCGCCAGGGCCGCGCCGCGTACGAAGGCTATGACGTCGGCGCCATGGACGAGCCGCCGATGGAAGCCGCCTTTGTCGAGGAAGCGCCGCTGGCCGAGGTCGAATTCACGCCGGAAGCCATTGCCGACACTGTCGACGCTGAGCCGGCCGAAGCCGCACCCGAGGCCTGACGCCGGATCGATTCGCCCGGCGCCGGCCTGCGCCGCGCCGGGCAAGTCACGACCCGGGGCCGGCAAGCCGCCGGTCCGTCATAACCCCCGGGCGGCTATGCCGACCGTCATAACCATGTAACCTTGGCCGTCCACGCGCCGGCCGGAACCTGATCGAGGAGCCACGACCATGGCCGAAGTCACCGCCCTGATGGTGAAGACCCTGCGCGACCGTACCGGCGCGGGCATGATGGACTGCAAGAAGGCGCTCGCCGAAACCAATGGCGACGCCGAAGCCGCCGTCGACTGGCTGCGCACCAAGGGCCTTGCCGCCGCCGCCAAGAAGGCCGGCCGCACCGCCGCCGAAGGCCTGATCGGCGTCACGGTTGCCGGCACTCGCGGCGCTGTCGTCGAAGTCAATTCGGAAACCGATTTCGTCGCCAAGAACGACATCTTCCAGGGCTTCGTTCGCACCGTCACCGATATCGCCATCGAACTCGGCAGCGATGTCGCGGCGTTGCTGACCGCCTCCTATCCGGAGAGCGACGGCAGCGTGCATGACAAGCTGACCCACAATATCGCGACCATCGGCGAGCATCAGACGTTGCGCCGCGCCGCCATCGTGGAAGTCGAGCAGGGCGTCGTGACGTCCTATGTCCACAACGCGACCGTGTCGGGCCTCGGCAAGATCGGCGTGCTCGTCGGCCTCGAGAGCGCCGCGCCGGCCGATGTGCTGGAGCCGCTCGGCAAGCAGATCGCCATGCACATCGCCGCGGCCAACCCGCTGGCGCTCGACGAGACCGGCCTCGACCAGAGCCTTGTCGAGCGCGAGCGCGCCATCGCCCGCGAAAAGGCGGCGACCTCGGGCAAGCCGGCCGAGATCATCGAGAAGATGATCGAAGGCGGCGTGCGCAAGTTCGCCCAGGAGAACGCCCTGCTGACCCAGGTGTTCGTGATGGACGGCAAGTCGAAGGTGCAGGACGTCGTCGCCGCCGCCGCCAAGGCCGCCGGCACGCCGATCACCATCAAGTCGTTCGTCCGCCTCCAGCTCGGCGAAGGCATCGAGCGCGAGGAGAAGGATTTCGCGGCCGAAGTGGCGGCTGTCGCCGGAGTCTGAGCGCCAGCCGGCGGCGCCTCGCGCCGCCTTGCCGGAAAAATGCGGGCGCGGGCGGTCTTGTTACCACCGCGCCCGCTCTTTATGAGCCATGCATCGGGCCATTGCGGCCCGTCTGTCCTTTCGTCCCGGGAGCGGTTTGCGCCTCATGCCAGTCTTCAAGCGCATCCTGCTGAAACTCTCCGGCGAGGCGCTGATGGGCCAGGGCCAATATGGCATCGACCCCATGGAAACGGCGCGTATCGCCGGCGAGGTCAAGGCGGCGGTCGATGCCGGCTATGAGCTTTGCCTCGTCGTAGGCGGTGGCAACATCTTCCGCGGGCTGGCCGCCGCCGCCAAGGGCTTCGACCGGGCGTCGGCCGATTACATGGGCATGCTGGCGACCGTCATGAACGCCCTTGCCGTGCAGAATGCGCTCGAACAGCTTGGCGTGCCGACGCGGGTGCAGTCGGCGATCCCGATGCCATCCGTGTGCGAACCCTATATCCGCCGCCGGGCCGAGCGCCATATCGAGAAGGGCCGGGTGGTGATCTTCGCCGCCGGCACCGGCAATCCGTTCTTCACCACCGATACCGGCGCCGCGCTGCGCGCCGCCGAAATGAGCTGCGATGCGCTGTTCAAGGGTACGTCCGTCGATGGCGTCTATGATGCCGACCCCAAGCAGGTGCCGACGGCGCAGCGCTATGCGACCTTGAGCTTCGACAAGGTGCTCGCCGACAATCTCAAGATCATGGATGCCAGTGCCGTCGCCATGTGCCGCGACAACCGCATCCCGATCGTCGTCTTCAACATCCGCCAGCCCGGCAGCCTCGCCGCCGTGCTGGCCGGCACCGGCACTTCGACCATCGTGACGCCGGCTGCCCCCAACGAAGGGACTGCGCATGGCTGAGTTCAACCAGGCCGGCTGGAAGGCCGATCTCGAGCGCCGCACCACCGGCGCGGTCGAAGCGCTCAAGAACGATCTCGGCGGCCTGCGCACCGGCCGCGCCTCGACGACCCTGCTCGATCCGGTGACGGTCGAAGTCTATGGCTCGGCGATGCCGCTGTCGCAGCTGGCGACGGTCACCGTGCCGGAACCGCGCATGCTGTCGGTGCAGATCTGGGACAAGTCGAACGTCACACCGGTGGAAAAGGCGATCCGTTCGGCGGGGCTGGGCCTCAATCCGATCACCGATGGCCAGACCCTGCGCCTGCCGATCCCCGACATGACCGAGGAACGCCGCAAGGAAATGGCCAAGCTCGCCTCTTCCTATGCCGAAAAGGCCAAGATCGCGGCGCGCAACGTCCGTCGCGACGGCATGGACGCGCTGAAGGCCGCCGAAAAGAAGGGCCAGATCAGCCAGGACGAGCAGAAGCGCATGGAAGCCGAGGTCCAGAAGATCACCGACAAGGCGATCACCGACATCGACAGCGTCACCGCCGCCAAGGAAAAGGAAATCCTCGGCAAGTGACGCTCGCGGCGGCCCCGGCAAGTCCTGGCGGCGCAGCGGCGGGATTGCGTCACCTCGCCATCATCATGGATGGCAATGGCCGCTGGGCCAAGGCGCGCCGCCTGCCGCGCGTGGCCGGGCATCGCGCCGGCATCGAGGCAGTGCGCCGCGTCGTCGAGGCAGCGCCCGATCTCGGCGTCGAGGTGCTGACGCTCTACGCCTTCAGCTCGGAAAACTGGAAGCGGCCGGCCGATGAGGTCGCCGATCTGATGGGGCTGCTGCGCCATTACATCCGCTCCGAAATCAAGGAACTCCACAAGAACGGCGTGCGCATGGCGTTCATCGGGGACTGGCGGTCGCTGAAGCCCGATATCGTCACCATGCTGGAGGAGGCGCGGACGCTGACCGCCGCCAACACGCGTATGACGCTGGTCATCGCGCTGAACTATGGCGGGCAGCAGGAAATGGTGCGCGCGGTGCGGGCGCTCGCCACCGAGGCCGCCGCCGGCCGGATCGCCCCTGAAGCCATCGATGATGCCGTGATCGAGGCGCAGCTCGATACCGCCGGGCTGCCGGCGCCCGACGTGGTGCTGCGCACCTCGGGCGAAATGCGGCTGTCGAACTTCCTGCTCTGGCAGTCGGCTTATGCCGAATTCGTCGTCACCGATGTGCTGTGGCCGGATTTCGATCGCGCCGCGCTCGTCGATGCCGTCGCCGAATTCGCGACGCGGGAGCGGCGATTTGGCGGTCGGTAGCGGCGGCAATCTTGCCGCTCGCCTGGTCACGGGTATCGTGCTGGTCGCTGTGGCGCTGGCGGCAGTGTGGATCGGCGGCTTCGGCTTCGCGGCGCTGGTGGCGGCGGGATCGCTGGTGATGTTCGGCGAATGGGCGGCGATGCACCGTCTGCCGCGCGGGCTACGCCTGGCCGGGCTGGCGCTGCTCGGCGCCGTGCAGCTGACCATGCCGCTCGCGCTGATCGGCGAGACGCTGATGGCGCTGGCGGCGGGTGCCGCCGTCATCGCGGTGTTCGCCTGGCGGCTTGGCGGCGGTGTTACTGGTGCCGATGCTGGCGGCGGCCGCCGGCTGGCGCTGGCGGCGGCATCGGGACTGCTCTATTGTGGCTTGCCTGCGGTGGCGCTGGTCTGGTTGCGCGGGCTGGGCCTTGGCCTGCCGGCGACGATCTTCATTCTGGCCGTGGTGTGGGCGACCGACATCGCGGCATTTTTCACCGGTCGCGCCATAGGTGGCCCCAGGCTGGCGCCGGCGATTTCGCCGAACAAGACCTGGGCCGGCGCGCTGGGGGGCGTGGTGGGGGCAATGCTGACAGGGGTGGCGCTCGCGGCGTCCTATATCGACAATCTGTCGTTCCTGGGGGCCTTTGCCAGCCTTGCCGGCGGTCTCGCCGGCCTTGCCATCCTGGGCGATCTTTTCGAAAGCGCGCTGAAGCGGCGGGCCGGCGTCAAGGATTCGGGCTCGCTGCTGCCCGGCCATGGCGGCGTGCTCGATCGCCTCGACGGGCTGGTGCCGGCGGCGGTTGCCGGGGCCATGGTATTTGCGATTACCGGATGGGCGGGATGAAGACTCTGACGATCCTCGGCGCCACCGGTTCGGTGGGCAGCCAGGCGCTCGACCTCGTCGCGCGGAACCCCGAACGCTGGCAGGTCGAGGCGCTGACCGCGCACAGCGATGCTGCCGGACTGGCCGCGGCAGCGCGTGCCTGCGGGGCGAAATTCGCGGCGATCGGCGATGAAGCGGCCTGGCCGGCGCTGCGCGACGCGCTCGCCGGCAGCGGCATCGAAAGC
>JAIXZK010000388.1 GCA_027489695.1 Sphingomonadales bacterium | reverse complement strand
GTCTCCTCGATGGAACGCCGCGTCACGTCGATCACCGGCCAGCCATGGGTGGTGCAGAGGCGCCACGCCGGCGTCGTTCGAACCGACGATCGACTATGTCGTCACCAAGATCCCGCGCTTCGCCTTTGAAAAGTTCAAGGGCGCCGAGCCGCTGCTGTCGACCGCGATGAAGTCGGTCGGCGAAGTCATGGCCATCGGCCGCAACTTCCAGGAAAGCGTCCAGAAGGCACTGCGCGGCCTCGAAACCGGCCTCACCGGTTTCGACGAGATCGAGAGCCTGATCGGCGCGACGCACGACGAGATCGAGGCCGAGCTGAGCCGCGCCACGCCCGACCGGCTGCGCGTCGCCGCCCAGGCGCTGCGCGCCGGCATCAGCGTCGAGCGCATCCATGAGATCGCCAAGTTCGAGCCCTGGTTCCTGCGCCAGATCGAGGAACTGGTGCAGATCGAAGCGAAAGTCCGCGCCGAAGGCCTGCCAACGGGGCCGAACAGCTTCCGCCGCCTGAAAGCCAAGGGCTTTTCCGACGCCCGGCTGGCGACCCTGACCGGCCATGCCGAGGCGGACGTCGCCGCCGCGCGCCGGGCGCTGGGCGTTCGCCCGGTCTACAAGCGCATCGATACCTGCGCCGGCGAATTCTTCGCCAAGACGCCGTACATGTATTCGACCTATGAAGCCCCGAGCTTCGGCGAGCCCGATTGCGAGAGCGAGCCGAGCGCCGCGACCAAGATCGTCATCCTCGGCGGCGGCCCCAACCGCATCGGCCAGGGCATCGAATTCGATTATTGCTGCTGCCACGCCTGTTTCGCGCTCGGCGATGTCGGCTTCGAGACCATCATGGTCAATTGCAACCCGGAGACCGTCTCGACCGATTATGACACGTCGGACCGGCTCTATTTCGAGCCGCTGACCGCCGAGGACGTGCTCGAGATCCTGCACAAGGAAATGTCGCGCGGCACCCTCGCCGGGGTCATCGTGCAGCTCGGCGGCCAGACCCCGCTGAAGCTCGCCAAGGCGCTCGAAGCCGCCGGCATCCCGATCCTCGGCACCAGCCCGGACAGCATCGATCTCGCCGAGGATCGCGAGCGTTTCGCGGCGCTGATCGAGGAACTCGGCCTGAAACAGCCCGAGAACGGCATCGCCCGCAGCCGCGACGAAGCCGTCGCGGTGGCCACCCGCATCGGCTACCCGGTGCTGATGCGGCCCAGTTATGTGCTTGGCGGCCGGGCGATGGAGATCGTCGAAACCCAGGCGCAGCTCGATACCTATATCCGCGAGGCGGTGGTCGTTTCGGGCGATTCGCCGGTGCTCATCGATCGTTATCTGCGCGATGCCATCGAAGTCGATGTCGATGCCGTCGCCGATGGCACGGATGTCCATGTCGCCGGCGTGCTGCAGCATATCGAGGAAGCCGGCGTCCATTCCGGCGATTCGGCCTGCTCGCTGCCGCCGTACAGCCTGCCTGCCGACATCATCGCCGAAATCGAGCGCCAGACCGAAGTGCTGGCCCGGGCGCTGGGCGTGCGCGGCCTGATGAACGTGCAGTTCGCCGTCAAGGATGGCGCCGTCTACCTCATCGAGGTCAATCCGCGCGCCAGCCGCACCGTGCCGTTCACCGCCAAGGCGACCGGCATCCCCATCGCCAAGGTGGCGGCGCGCGTCATGGCCGGCGAAATGCTCGCCGATTTCGACCTGTCCCCGCGCGCGCTCGGCACGCACATGGCGGTCAAGGAAGCGGTGTTCCCGTTCGCGCGCTTCCCCGGCGTCGATCCGGTGCTCGGCCCCGAAATGAAATCGACCGGCGAAGTCATGGGCCTCGATGGCGATTTCGCCACCGCCTTCGCCAAGGCGCTGCTGGGCGCCGGCGCCGTGCTGCCGCAGTCGGGCACGGTGTTCATTTCGGTCAAGGATACCGACAAGGCCATGATCGTGCCGGCGGCGCGCGACCTTGTCGGCATGGGCTTCACGCTCATCGCCAGCGAGGGCACGGCCAAGGTGCTTGCCGATGCCGGCATCGCCGTCACCCGCGTCAACAAGGTCGCCGAAGGCCGGCCGCACATTGTCGATCGCATCAAGGATGGCGATATCGCGCTGATCTTCAACACCACCGAAGGGGTGCAGTCGCTGAAGGATTCGGCGTCGATCCGAGGTTCGGCGCTCTATGGCCGGGTGCCCTATTTCACCACTGCCGCGGCGTCCGTCGCCTCGGTCGCGGCGATTGCGGCGTTGCGGCGACGCCCGCTTGAAGTCAGGCCTTTGCAGGCCTATCATCGTCAGTCCGCGGTCTGATCGGGCTGTCGCGCGTGCTGGTGGCTTCGCCGCCGGCACAGCGGCGTTCTTGTCTCGTCGGCGACCATGCCTTCGGTGCCGACCGGCCTTCGCGCCACGGGGCCAGCATGGAATATTGCAACAAGGTTGAGTGACTTACGATGGCGACTGTCGAAAAACTGCCGATGCTGGCGGAAGGCCATGCGGTTCTGGTGGCGACCCTGCGGCGCCTGAAAGAGCATGAGCGTCCGGAAGTCGTCGAGCAGATCGAGGAAGCCCGCGCCCATGGCGACCTTTCCGAAAACGCCGAATATCATGCCGCCAAGGAACGCCAGGGCCAGATCGAGGCGCAGGTCATCGAGATCGAGGACCAGCTCGCCCGCGCCATGGTCATCGATCCGCGCACCCTGTCGGGCGATCGCGTCGTCTTTGGCGCCACCGTCCATCTCGTCGACGAGGACGACAAGCCGGTCACCTACCAGATCGTCGGCCAGATGGAGGCCGATGCCCGCCGCGGGCGCATCTCCTATTCCTCGCCGCTCGGCCGGGCGCTGATCGGCCGCCGTGTCGGCGATGACGTCGAGGTTTCGACGCCATCGGGCGATCGCTATTACGGCATCCAGAAGGTGGAATTCCTCTGATGACGGCCTTGGCGACGATCCGCCCCGTCGCCATATCGCTGCCGTGAAGCCCTTCAAGCCACCCCAGGCGTTTGCCACCAACTGGCTGATCGGCCTCTGCGCCGCCGTACAGTTCGCCGTACTGATCGGTGGCACCGCCTTTGGGGACCGGATGATCTTCCAGTTTGGGCTGATCCCGGCGCGGGTCGTCGCCGCTGCCGCCGGCCACGCCGACCCCTGGGGGGCCGGCGCCACCATGTTCACCCATATGTTCCTGCACGCCGGGTGGATGCACCTCGGCCTCAACCTGTTCTTCCTCGCCTGGGTCGGCCGTTATGTCGAATGGGTGGCGGGGTGGAAGGCGCTGGTGCTGCTGTTTCTCGGCGGCGGCCTCGTCGGCGGTGTCGCCGAGATCCTCGTTCACCCGGCCTCGACAGCGCCGGCCATCGGCGCTTCGGGGGCGATTGCCGCCGTGTTCGGCGCCTATGCAATCCTGTTTGCCCAGCATCGGGCGCAGTCACGCCGCGTGCTCGGCATCGCGTTCTCCGGCGAGACGCTGAACGCCCTCTGGTACGCCGCCACCTGGATCGTGCTGCAACTGATGACCGGTTTCGTGTTCAACACGCCGGGCGGCGGCGGCATCGCGATCTGGACGCATATCGGCGGCTTCCTCACCGGCCTCGTCGTCGCCCGGGCCTGGGGCCATGGCCCGCGCACGCTTTAGGGTCCGAACCCCGGCCCCCATAGTTCCACAGGTCCGCGCCGCGGCCGAACTGCGCTAGCAACGATGATCAACGGGGGCAGGGGGCTTCTGGCCCTGGCTGCCGGGGGCTCTCCTGCCTTTCAGCCATCAGGAGCATCCGCATGCGCGCGCTGGTCTGCCACCACCTCGACGAGGATCGCTCCGGCCTGGTGCTGGAGCCCGACTGGCCGGAACCGCCGGCGCCCGGCCCCGGCGAGGCGACGGTCGCCATTGCCGCCGCCGGCCTCAACTTTCCCGATCTGCTGATGCTGTCGGGCGGCTATCAGTTCCGCCCCGAACTGCCGTTCATTCCCGGCACCGAAGCCTGTGGCACGGTGATCGCCACCGGCCCGGGGGCCGAGGCCTGGGCCGGGGTGCGCGTGCTGGTCGGCGCGCGCGGCGGCGGCTTTGCCGAGCGCCTCACGGTGCCAGTGGCGGCGCTGCGTGCCGTTCCCGCCGGGCTTGATGATGCCGAGGCGGCCAGCTTCACCGTTGGCGCGCTCACCGCCTGGGTCGGGCTGATGACGCGCGGCCGGCTGCAACCCGGCGAGCGCGTGCTGGTCACCGGCGCCGGCGGCGGCATGGGGCTGGCGGCGGTCCAGCTGGCGGTGGCGATCGGCGCCCATGTCGTGGCGGCAGCCTCCACGCCGGAGCGGCTGGCGCTGGCCACCGCCGCCGGCGCTGCCGAAACCATCCTGATTGACCGCGCCGCGCCGGTGATTGCCCGCCGCGACATCGATGTCGTCTTCGATCCGGTCGGCGGCGCGCTGGTGATGCCGGCGCTGCGCAGCCTGCAGCGCGGCGGCCGCTATCTGATCATCGGCTTCGTCGGCGGCCGGCAGGTGGCGGTGCCGCTGAACCGCGTGCTGCTCGGTGAGATCGAGGTGATCGGCGTGCGTGCCGGCGAATACGCCCGCCAGGACCCTGCCGCCGGCCGCCGCCACATCACCGCCATCGACTCCCATGCCGCGGCGCTGCGCCCGCACATCGGCCTGTCGTTGCCGCTGGAACGCGGCGCCGAAGCCTTTGCGGCGATGGCGGCGGGAACGCTGCTGGGGAAGGCGGTATTGCACCCGTAAACGGGGGCTGCACCGACTGGCGCGTCAATCGTCCATCATGCCGCCGGTGATCAGCCGGGCGTCACGCTCGAAGGTCAGATAGCTCCACGTCCAGTTCGCGACAACGAGCGGTCCACGCGCGCCCGCATCGGCGCAGGCGAGAGGCGCAGAAGCATCCGTGGCAAGCTTTGGCGTGTTGATCGAGCCTGACCTCGGTCTGCCGACCGCGCCAAGGGCTGCTTCAACGTTGGCGTCCCTGGGTTCCGGTGTTCACTCGCGGCGCCGGTCCGCGGTCACAATGCTATAGGAGTCTGGAATGGGGCCTATCCGCAACGGAAGGGGGCCCCTGACTTCAAAGGCCATAGCCGGCGCGCTGACTACCGTCGCCCTTTTCAGGGTGAGGCATTTCGTCTGCATGAAAGGCATTCCCATCGTGGTGCGCGATAATAGGGTATGTAAACGCGGATCCGGGGCCCTTCATTGGCGGTCTGGCGACGATATGAATTGTTCGGGACTTGACTTGCATTCCGGCGATACTCTGGCAATGACGTTCCAACGTTTCGCTTGAGGACCGATTGCATGACGCAGCTTGTCTCGTTGCCCTCAAGGCCGTCGCCGACCCGCATTCTTACCAGCGCCATCGAATGGACATCCTCGCTCAGCTTTACGGCCAGCGATGTGGTCTATGGCGACCGCGTCCGTTTGTTCGGGTTCAACTACAACACCGAACTCAATCTGACCAACGCCGGCACCTTGTGGGCCGACAATGAATATTTGGCTACAATTGACAATATCGGTGAAGTTGTAAACAGTGGACTGATAGTTTCATACGGCACGACTGTGCAAGCACGTGCACTGATGTTCAATTCTTCGCAACAATCCTTCGACAACAGCGGAATTATACTGGCGTATGCGACCACCCAGCGCGCCTGGTCGATCATCAATTACGCCAGTATCGCCTACAACAACAGCGGGACGATCGCCGCGCATTCCGACGAGGCGGTGGCAACAGCGCTCAATCGGCAGAATGGCGGAATCGTCAACAACGCCGCGACCGGCCGCATTCTGGCGGAAGGCAATGGTGCCATTGCGCTCTATCAGGGGCGGGGCGTGTTCGATCTTCCTGGCCGCGAGTTGCCAGTCGACATCGCCAATGCCGGTGAAATTCGCGCGGTGTCGACCGGCGGCACGGCTTCGGTGGCAATTCAGGTCGTAGAGCTGTCGCACCTGCAGAACAGCGGGTTGGTTGCTGGCGATTATGCTTTTGTCGGTGGGCGTGTCGATCGTGCATTTGTCGAGAATCTGGCGGGAGGCCGGATGCTCGGGGCTGTCGATCTGGGGCGGGGCGCTGACCGGATCAGCAACTTCGGCTCGATTGTCGGTGATGTATTCGCGGGCGAAGGCAACGATCTGGTCGATACCAGGGCCGGCAGCCTGACCGGTGCCATCGTGCTCGATCGCGGCAACGATCGCTTCGAAGGATCCGCCGGCGCTGACGGCGTCAGCGGTGGCCGTGAGAATGACAGCCTGTCCGGCAACGCCGGCGCCGATCTGCTGCTGGGCGGCCGCGGCGATGATCTGCTCGTGGGAGGGGCCGGCAACGACGGCCTCTATGGCGAATTCGGCAATGATGTCCTCGAAACGCTCGGCGGCGACGTTGTTGATGCCGGGGCCGGCAATGATCGCGTGGTTGCGGCGGATCTGGCTTTTGCCCGGATCGATGGCGGTGCCGGGTTCGACATGCTGTCGCTGCCGGGCGATCGCACGCTCGATCTCGCCGCGGCGCTGACCGGCGGGCGGCTTGCCGGCATCGAGCGACTCCTGCTCGGCGGCGGTGGCGTCGCGGTTCGTGCCGGTGATGCGGCGGCGCTGGCGGGGGGGAGCCTGCAGATCGCCGGCTCGGGCCGTGTCACGCTGGTTGGTGCCTGGTCGGCGGCCGGTACCGTCGTGATCGACGGCGAGGGCTGGAGACGCTTCCAGCTCGGAGCAGAGGTCGTGCTTGTTGCGGGCAGCACCGAGGCGGTGATCGCCGACGCGGCGCCCGCCGGCGCTGGCCTTGACGGCATCGCGTCGGGGCAGGCTGCGGCGCTGCCGGGCGGGCCGCTGCTGGCGCTGACCGAATCAGTTTCGCGAGGCTCGGTTGCGGTCGATGGCAATCTGGTTATCGAGGCCGACGAGCAATGGGTGTCGAGTCTGGGGGCGATGCAATTCAGCGTCGACGGTTCTGGTGTAACGCTCACCAACCAAGGCGCGCTACATAGTACGGGCACGACGCTCGCGCGTTCGGTTGTGCTCGGAAACTTCGCCGGGCTGGTCAACCGCGGCAGCATCATCACCGAAAGCAACGGTGGATCCGCCCCGATCTCGACGATTTCGTTTCCGATGAGCAATGGCGAGATCAACATCCGTTTTCGCAACTTCGCCGACGCCGGCAGTGTCGTCAGCGGCTCGACGGCTAGGGTGATCAACAGCGGCTCGATCCGCGCCACGACGGGAACCGGGGTCGCCGCCGGGGTCCAGACCTATGGCCTGACGCTCGACAATAGCGGCGTCATCGAAGCCGTCTCGAACCAGTATATTGCCGCCGGGGTCTATGCCGTGAATGGCGGCACGATGCAGAACAGCGGATCGATCCTCGCCAGCGGCTTACGATCGATCGGGCTGGGTGTTTCCTCGCATGCGCTCGTTCTCGACAACAGCGGCATCATCCGGGCGACAGGGGCAGCAGCGGCCGCCGGCGGCGCCAGCGTTGCTCTCAGTTTCAACTGGTTTTCCGGCACCTCGATCATTCGGAACAGCGGCACGATCGAAGGCGAATGGTCCATCCACAGTTCGGACACCGTCAATCGCGGCAATATTGTTCTGCTCAACGACGGCGTGGTTCGCGGCACCATTGCGACCACCGACAACGGCAACTGGGCCATCGAAGGCTCCGACGACATCATCGTCAACAATGGCTTGATCGAAGGTCGCATCATTCTGGGTACCGGCAACGACGTCTATCGCGGCACGCTCGGTCGGCACAGCGACTATGTCGGTGGTGACGCCGGAAATGACCGCCTGTTCGGTTCGGACGACTCCGAGACGATCGCAGGCGGTGCCGGCGATGATGTGCTGCTCGGCGGCGGCAGCAGCGACCAGCTGAGCGGCGGCGACGGTCGCGACCGTTATGTCTATACGCGTTGGAGCGACTCCACGCTCGCGGCGCCCGACTGGCTGCGCGATTTCATCCCCGATTTCGACATGATCGACCTGACCGCGCTGGGGCCGCTGACCGTCACCACCAGCTACGAACCCAATGAAGGGGTAACGACCATCAATATCGCCGGGTCCGGTCGCGAGATGCGGATTTTTGTGATGGGCCCGGTTCGTACCTCGAACTTCCTGACCGCCACCGGCACCAGGCTGGACGGCAGCGAAGGCGACGACATCCTGTTCGCCGGACACGCCGGCAAGCAGCTTTTTGGCGGTGCCGGCGCCGATACGCTGGTCGGCGGCGACGGTGCCGACTGGCTGGACGGCGGCAGCGGCGTTTCGGATTTCGAGGGCGGCCGCGGCGACGACACCTTCGTTTCTGCGAGCGCTAGCGACGTGTTGTTCGAACAGCGCGATGGCGGCACTGACATGGTGATATCGTCGGCCGGATTCACGCTGCCCGATTGGATCGAAAACCTGATGCTGACCGGCGGCGCAAGCTACGGTACCGGCAATCCCCTGAACAATGTGATCATTGGTAACGCCGGCGGCAATGTCCTTGACGGTCGCGGCGGCAATGACACGCTGGCCGGTGGCGATGGCAATGATTTCTACATCGTCGATAGCAGCGCCGATATCATTATCGAGGCGGCAGACGGCGGCAGCGACGAGGTCGACAGCGGCATCAGCTTTTATCTCTACGCCGGTCTCGAGACGCTGAAACTGAATGGCAGTGCCTCTTTCGGTGTCGGCAACGCCCTCGACAATCAGATCACCGGCACGGACCGCGACAATCTTCTGCTCGGCGGTTCTGGCGATGATTCGGTGTACGCGTCGAACGGTATTGATCAGTTGTTCGGCGAAGATGGCAACGACCGGCTGTTTGGCGAAGGCGGTATCGACTATCTGGTCGGCGGCACCGGCAACGATACGCTCGACGGCGATGTCGACGCCGATGCACTCTACGGCGGCGAAGGCGATGATTTGCTGCTTGCCCAGAGCCCGCTCTTCTTCGATCCGATCGGCGGCGGCTATCGCCAGCGAAACGAACGTGATTTCGTCACCGATATCCTCGTCGGCGGTGACGGGAATGACACGCTGAACGGTGCCTCGGGGCTCGGTGACTATGATCTGCTCAATGGGGGCGGCGGCAACGATCTATACTTTGTCGATACCCCCGCCGACCTGACCTTCGAAGCCGCTGGCGAGGGCAGTGATACCGTCATCGCCGATATCCGCGGCGCCGGCTATTACCTCTACCCACATGTCGAAAATCTGTCGCTGGCGGGGCATACGCCGTTTGGCGTCGGTAATGATCTCGCCAATCTCATCGTCGGTAGCGGGAATGCCAACTGGCTGCTCGGCGGCGCCGGCGACGATACGCTCGTTGGCGGTGGCGGCGGCGATGTGCTGTTCGGTGAAGCTGGCGCCGATGTCTTCCTCTTGCGACGGGGCTTGGCGGTGGCGCCCGATGTGATCGGAGATTTCACCCCCGGCGTCGATCGCCTCGATCTCGTTGGCTTGGGAGTAGCCGACATGGCCGGGCTCGGCGCCCAGCTGGTCGAGAACAACGGCACCACGGCGATCAACTTCGGCGGCGGCTATTTCGTCGTGCTCAACGGCGTTGCTCGCGCCGAGCTGAGCGCCGGCGACTTTATCTTCGGTTAGCGTCGGCCTCGCTGGCCGGGCCGGCAACACCGCCTAGCCCAGCCTGGGTGTCGCCGCGCTTTCATCCTTCAAGGCAACACCGGTCAGCCGCCGGGCGCGGGCCTGGTGCACCAGCCAGGCAATGCGATGGGCGGCGGTTTCATGATCGAGGCCGTGTGGCGGGCGGATGTTGGAAACGCAGTTGCGCTCGCTGTCCTGTCGGCCCGGCCGCGGCTGCCAGGTGATATAGGCCCCGAGCGAGTCGGGCGCACTCAACCCCGGTCGCTCGCCGATCAGCATCACCACAATATCCACCGCCAGCGCGGCACCGATGGCATCCCCCAGCGCCACCCGGGCCTGATGCGCGGCCACAATTGGCGCCAATTTTCCGCCGAGAAGGGGCAGCAGCGTCCGGATCAGCGGCACGGCATGCCGAGCCACGGCCGTCGCCGACAGGCCATCGCCGACCACGATGGCGGTGTCCGCCCCGGTGAGCGCCAGCCGGGCGGCTTCCGTCGCCGGCAGCTGCCGGCCAAGATCGGGCCGCTGGAGATAGGTGGCACGATCGGGCGCCGCGCTGCGCACGGCGATGGCGCCGAACGCCGCCTGCAGGGCGGCCACATCAAACGCGGCGTGGACGGCATCGCGGGCCCGGGCGTGCGCCAGATCAAAGGCCAGGGTGGCCGCCGTGTCGAGCGCGTGTCCGGCGCGCGGCAGGCCGATGCGCGCCTGGGTCAGCGCGGCGAGCCGGGACGGCAGCTCAGCCATCGAGCAGCGCCGGCAGGGCGAGGCGGGCTGGCGATGACGAGAGTCGCCCGGCAGTATCGGTGATGCCGCTGGCGAGCAGCCACGCCTCGAATTCCGGCGCCGGCCGCAGCCCCAGCACATCGCGCAGATACAGCGCGTCGTGAAAACTCGTCGATTGATAATTCAGCATGATATCGTCGGCGCCGGGCACGCCCATGATGAAATTCACCCCCGCCACCCCGGCCAGGGTGAGGATGCCGTCGATGTCGTTCTGATCGGCTTCGGCATGGTTGGTGTAACAGATGTCGAGCCCCATCGGCAGGCCGAGCAGCTTGCCGCAGCAATGATCCTCCAGCGCGGCGCGCAGGATCTGCTTGCCATCATAGAGATACTCCGGCCCGATGAAGCCGACCACCGAATTGACCAGCAACGGCCGGAAGGCGCGCGCCACGCCATGGGCGCGGGCTTCC
>JAIXZK010000001.1 GCA_027489695.1 Sphingomonadales bacterium | reverse complement strand
GTTGCTGGTATGCCCGTTGGGAATGGCGACGCGCCCGAAGGCATAATCGGCATGCCAGCCATAGGTTCGCCCGGTGGCTGCGTGGAGGGTGCGCAGCGTCGTCGCCAGGCTGTCCCAGCCGGTGACGAGCTGGCCGTCGTTCGGCATTTCCTCGATCAGCAGCAGATCTTCGCCGACCCCAAGCACGGCCGGTGCCGGCGTTCCGCTCGCGGCGATCGCGGTGAGCATCTCGGCCTCGACGGAGACCAGCGGCCCCTGCTTGGCGATCGCACTGCCGCCCTGGGCCAGCCGCAGCCGATGGACGGCGGAAAGATCCCCGCCGGAGAGCGCTGCCACACCGGAGACGGGGGTGCCCAGCAGCGCGGCGGCGCGGTCGGCGAGGCTGGTCTGCATGGCGCGGCTCCGCTCAGGTGAGATAGCTGTGGACGATGGCGACCAGTTCCTCGGCCGCCTGCACCTTGGGATCGTCCGGCGCGGCATCGGGTTCCAGCATGTGCTCGCGGATATGGTCCTCGATCACCTCGGCGATGAAGCCGTCGAGCGCGCCCCGGCACGCGGTCGCCTGCTGCAGCACGCGCGCGCAATCAGCATCGGCATCCACCGCGCGCTCGATCGCCTCGATCTGGCCGCGCAGCCTTTTCAATCGGTTGAGCAGCTTCTGCTTCTCGCGCGCGACATGGCCCATGGCGATCCTTCCGTTTTGCTTGCTTGATACCCCCCTAGGGTATAGTGGCGCCGCCGTCGAGTCGGCGATGTCCGCCGGCATTCGGGGTGCAGGTTCATGGTTCACGCGTTTCCCAGGTCGGCCGCCGCTGCGGCCGCGCTGCTCCTTCTGTTGCCGGCTGCGGCACGGGCGCAGGATACGGAAGACCCGCAGCCGCTTGCGGTGCACGGCCAGGCGACGATGGTGGTGCAGGGCGTGGGCGGCTTCGCCGATCCCTATCGCGGCACCAACAGCCTGGCGCCGAAGCAAGTGCGCGAGACGATCGACGTCACGCTCTATGCCGGGGTGCGCCCCTGGGCGGGGGGCGAGCTGTGGGTGAACCCGGAGATCGACCAGGGCTTCGGCCTGTCCAACACGCTGGGCGTGGCGGGTTTCCCGAGCGCCGAGGCCTACAAGGTTGGCAGGGACGAGCCCTATCTGCGGCTCCAGCGGGCGTTCTTCCGCCAGACCATCGCGCTGGGCGGCGATCGCAGCGTCGTCGCGCCGGCGATGAACGTGCTGGGCGGCACGCAGACCGCCAACCGGCTGGTGCTGACGCTCGGCAAGTTCGGCGTCGGCGACGTGTTCGACACCAACCGCTACGCCCATGATCCGCGCGGCGATTTCCTCAACTGGTCGGCGGTGGATACCGGCAGCTTCGATTACGCCGCCGATGCCTGGGGCTATACGACCGGGGTGGCCGCCGAATGGTATCAGGGCGCCTGGACGTGGCGGGCGGGGCTGTTCAACCTTTCCAAGGTGCCGAACGGCGAGACGCTGGAACGCGATTTCCGGCAATATCAGGTCGATGTAGAGGTCGAGCACCGGCACATGCTCGGCGGCCAGCCCGGTGCGATCCGCGTCACCGCCTTTCGCAATCGCGGCCGCTTCGGCCGGTTCGACGATGCGCTGGCGCTCGGAGCGGCGCAAGGCCAGCCCGCGGATACCGCGCTGGTCCGCCAGCGCACCAGCCGGATGGGCGCGGACGTGAACGTCGAGCAGGCTGTGACGTCGACGCTGGGGGTGTTCGCGCGCGCAGGTTTCGCCGACGGGTCGATCGAGCCCTATGACTTCACCGACATCGATCGCACCGCCCAGCTCGGGGCCTCGCTCGGCGGCGCTGGCTGGGGCCGGGCGAACGACCGGATCGGGCTGGTCGGCATCGTCAACGGCATCTCGCGCGCGCACCAGCGCTATCTCGATGCCGGCGGGCTGGGCGTACTGGTCGGCGACGGACAGTTGCCGCATCCGGGCAGCGAGGCGATTGCCGAGGCCTATTATGACTGGCAGCCGCGCAAGGGCTTCGACGTGACGCTCGATTATCAGTTCATCGCCAACCCGGGATATAATCGCGATCGGGGCCCGGCCAATGTGCTGGCGCTACGGTTGCACGCCGGGTTCTGACCCTGGGGTCAGAATACGGGCTGGTTGGCGTCGTCGTCGGTGGTGGGGGTATGGATGCCGCACTCGGTCTTGTCCCAGCCCCGCCAGCGGCCGGCGCGCGGATCCTCGCCGGGCTTGACCATGCTGGTGCAGGGCGCGCAGCCGATCGACGGATAGCCCTGCGCCACCAGCGGATGCAGCGGCAGGTCGTGCGCGACGAAATAGGCGTCGAGATCCGCCTTGGTCCAATCGGCCAGCGGGTTGATCTTCAGCCGCTCGCCGTCCAGCTCGAAGCGGGGCAGGGCGGCGCGGGTGCTCGCCTGGAACGCCTTGCGGCCGGTAATCGTCGCGTCGATGCCGGCCAGCCCTGCCTCCAGCGGCAGGACCTTGCGGATCTCGCAGCAGCCATCGGGATCGTACGACCAGCGCAGTTCGGTCCCGTCGCGCTTGGCAAGCAGCGCGGGGTCGGGGCGGAGGTTGCGGAAGTCGGTGAGGCCCAGCCGCGCGACGAGCAGGTCGCGATAAGCGAGCGTTTCGGGGAAATGCTTGCCGGTATCGAGGAACAGCACCGGCAGCGAGGGGTCGATGCTGGCGACCATGTGCAGCAGCACCGCGCTTTCCG
>JAIXZK010000365.1 GCA_027489695.1 Sphingomonadales bacterium | reverse complement strand
GCCGCCTCGCGCCGGCGATGGATGCCCTCGACATCGACGATCGCCGCCTGGTCGCCGATGAAGCTTTCGGTCGGCAGCAGCACCGCTTCGGCGACGAAGGCCGGATCGAGCCGGCCATCGCGCCCGGCAGCCAGCGTCGCCTGCACCGCTTCGACGAGTTCCAGCGAGTCGTCGGTCGCCAGCACGTCGAGCGCCAGCCGCTGCATCGCTTCCCAGCGCGCGAAGGGATCATCGTCATGGCCGGCGAGAAAGGCGAGTTCCGCGCGCGTTGCCGGCGAATCAACGATGACCGGCGCGGAAAAGCCGCGATTGAGCGACAGCAGCGCCGGCTCACCGACATCGTCGAACACGATCCGGGTTTCGGCGTCGGAGACTTCGACCAGTCGTTCCGGGCCCAGCCGCTGCCCGGAGCGGCGGCCGATCAGCGCCAGCCGGAACGGCATGTGCACCGGCTGCTTGATCGGCTGCATCGGGGTCGCCGGCACCTGCTGGATGATCGTCACCGCGACCTTGCCATTGGCCTCGACACTGCGCACCGTCAGCCGCGGCGTGCCGGCCTGGCCGTACCAGCGCTGAAACAGCGTCAGATCGCGTGCCGTCGCGTCGGCCATCGCGGCCAGCCAGTCCTCGCAGGTGACGGCCTGGCCATCGTGGCGCTCGAAATAGAGATCGGTGCCGCGGCGGAAGCCCTCCGGCCCCAACAGGCTGTGCAGCATGCGGATGACTTCGGCGCCCTTGTTGTACACCGTGGCGGTGTAGAAATTGGCGATCTCGACATAGTGATCGGGGCGGATCGGATGGGCGAGCGGCCCGGCATCCTCCGGAAACTGCACGGCCCTGAGCCCGCGCACATCGTCGATGCGCTTGACCGCTGGCGAGCCCTGATCGGCCATGAACTGCTGATCGCGGAAAACGGTCAGGCCTTCCTTGAGGCTGAGCTGGAACCAGTCCCGGCAGGTGACGCGGTTGCCGGTCCAATTGTGAAAATATTCATGCGCGACCACGGCGGCGATGGCATCGAAATCGGCATCGGTGGCGGTTTCGCTGTCGGCGAGAATGAACTTCGAATTGAAGATGTTGAGGCCCTTGTTCTCCATCGCGCCGGCGTTGAAATCGGCGACCGCAACGATGTTGAATTCGGCAAGATCATATTCGCGGCCATAGCAGCGCTCGTCCCAGGCCATCGAGGCTTTCAGCGCCGACATGGCATGGACGGCGCGCGGCACATCGGCGGCGGCCGTCCAGATGGCGAGATCGACGTCGCGGCCGCTCTGCGTGGTGAAGCGGTCGGTCAGCGCCGAAAGATCGCCGGCGACGAGCGCGAACAGGTAACAGGGCTTTGGCCAGGGGTCGTGCCAGGTGACGGCATGGGCCTCGCCGAGCTCCTCGACAGCACCGCGATTGCCGTTCGACAGCAGCACCGGAAAGGCGTGGCGATCGCCGATCAATCGCACCGTGTAGACCGACAGGATATCGGGGCGATCCGGAAACCAGGTGATGGCGCGAAAGCCCTCGGCCTCGCATTGCGTCACCAGCCGGCCCTGCGACGCATAAAGCCCCATCAGCCGCGTGTTGCGCGAGGGCTGCACGCCGACGACGGTTTCGACGATGGCGCTGTCCGCATCGATGACGAGCACGAGCTGGTCACCGCGCGGCCGCGCCGCCGATGGGGCGCCGTCGACCCGCACATCATGGGTAACAAGGCCCTGGCCGTCGAGAACCAGCGGCCGGTCGTGGCTGCCATTGCGGCGGACGGTCAGCCGGGCGCGCACTTCGGTGACTTCGAGGCCGAGGCGAAATTCCAGCGCGACGTCCGGGATCAGCCAGTCGGGCGGGGCATAATCGGCAAGGCGGATGGTGCCCGGAAGATGGGGGAGGGAATGAGCGTCGTGCATGGCTTCATCTTGGCGAAGCCGCATCGGCTTGTCGAAGCCAATCCGGGCCGCAGCGGCCGATCGCCGGGGCGGCGGCCGCGGGCGCGCGGCGCGAAGCTGCGGGCGCCGCTGCCGGCGCCCGCCATTCGGCTTACTTCTCGGTGCTGCTGCTCTTGGTGGTTGTGGTCGTCGTATCGGTGGTCATGGCGTTGCCGGTCGTGACCGACTTGTCGGTATCCTCGATCGCGTCGGCACGCTTTTCGGCGCCTTCCTTCATGGCATCGGCCTGATCGCGCATGGCGTCGGCGGTGTTGCCAGCCTTCGTCTCCACGGCATCGGCGCGCTGCTCGGTCTGGGTGGCGGCGGCGTCGGCGTTCTCGCGGACCTGTTCGGCCTGCTTGTCGGCGGGGCTCTTGGCATTGTTGCACGCGGCAAGCGTGCCGGTGGCGAGGAAAAGAATCGCGGTCGAGGTCAGAATACGCTTCATGATGAACTCCTGTTATGGTGCCGTGGCGTCAACGAAGTCGCCGCATGACGGTTCCAGCCGCGCCGATCGGCACCAACAAATCGTTGAATATAAAGGTGTGAAAAGCAGCATCGGCACTGGCGGCGCTGACAAGGTGAACCCGGCCGTGATCGGGGGGCGTTCACGGCCGGGTTCGGGTCAGACAGCGAAAGCGGGGGGACTGATCGCGCTGTCCGATTCTGAATACGCCCGGGAAGGGCGCGGGTTGCAGCTGTACATGGGCGGAATGAAAAAATTCCTCACGGCCGGCACCGCCGGGACGGCGCGGCTCCGACCATCCCGCACGTGGCCGCACTTCGCCGCAAGACAAGGAACCCCGGCGCTGACGCGGCGGTTGAGATGGCACCTGCCCCGCATCGGGTCGGGCCACATCCGGCCTTGGGAGTGACAATTATGGACAACAGCTATGGCAACATCAGCGGCGGTATTGCCGGCGCCGGCCTCGCATCGAGTGTCGCGGACGATGCTTACGATCGCGACGAATCTTCGGCCCTGATCAGTGCCGACAAGGTCAAGGGCACCGAAGTCTACAATGACGACGACGAGAAGCTCGGCAGCATCGATTCGATCCTGATCGACAAGGTTACCGGCGAAGTCGCCTATGTC
>JAIXZK010000127.1 GCA_027489695.1 Sphingomonadales bacterium | reverse complement strand
GACGGCGATGTGCAGGCCGGAGATCGACAGCAGATGCGCGAGGCCGGAGTCGCGCATTGCCTGCGCCGTCGCCAGCGGAATGGCGCCCTGATCGCCGGTGACGAAGGCCGCCGCCACCGCGCCGGCGGCGCCGGGCACCGCCGCGCGGATATGCGCCGTCAGCCGCGCCCGCGCCGTCGCCAGCGCTGCCGCCATGTCACCGGGCGGCGGCGCGGCGCGCTCGATCACCACCGGCCCCATGGCGAAGCCGGTGGCGCCGATGCCGGCGAACCAGGCCCGCCGCGCGAAATCATAGCCGCCGGGCACCGCTGCGGCCGCCGGCGGCGCCAGCGCGGCGCGCACCGCGATGGTCGCGCCGGGCGCGAGGCCGGGCAGCGCATCGCCGCGCACCGTCAGCCGCACCCGGCCCGGCAGATCCTGCGGCGCGGCGACGGCGATGACGAGCCGGGTGATATCGCGATCGCTGCGGCGTTCGACCGCCTCGATACGGCCGTGCAGCGTCACGATCGTCCGCGCCGCCAGCACCGGATGCGCTACCTGCCAGGATCGCAGCCCGGCGATGCCGACGCCGGCCAGCACGAACAGCAGCGGCAGCCAGGCCAGGCGCAGCCGCAACAGCATCGCGCCGGCCGCCAGCGCCGCGAGCAGCGCCGCCGCCGCCAGCCGCTGCGATCCGAGCGGCGCCACGAACCACAGCGCAATGCCGGCGCCAAAGGCCACCGGCAGCCACAAGGGCATGGCTTCGCGCTCGGCATCGGCGAAAGCGCGGAGGTGCGAGGCGATGCCGGCAGCGCGCGCCGCCATCGCCGCGGCGATGGTTTGAAGCGCGCCAACGCTTCTGCTAGTCACCCGCCAAGCCCGTCATCCGCCGCCTTTCGCGCCGGCCCCGAACATTGGACAGATCGCTTATGGGCGCAAGCCAGCCCGCCCCCGCCGACACCACCACCCCCGCCGCCAGGGTCGTCACCCGTTTCGCGCCCTCGCCGACCGGGTTCCTGCACATCGGCGGCGCCCGCACCGCGCTGTTCAACCTGTTGTTCGCCCGCCACCACGGCGGCGAGTTCCGGCTGCGCATCGAGGATACCGACCGCGCCCGATCAACCGATGCCGCCATCGCCGCGATCCTGGATGGCATGACCTGGCTCGGCCTCGATTGGGATGGCGAGGTCGTTTACCAATTCGCCCGTGCCGCCCGCCATGCCGAGGTGGCGCACCAGTTGCTGGCCGCCGGCCATGCCTATCGCTGCTATGCGACGCCGGCCGAGCTGGAGGCGCTGCGCGAGGCCCAGCGCGCCGCCAAACAGCCGATGCGCTATGATGGCCGCTGGCGCGACCGGACGGACTGGCCCAACGACCAGCCCTATGTCATCCGCCTGAAGGCGCCGCGCGAGGGGCAGGTGACCATCGAGGACCGGGTGCAGGGCCCGGTGACGGTGGCCAATGCCGAATTGGACGACATGGTGCTGCTGCGTTCGGATGGCACGCCGACCTATATGCTCGCCGTCGTCGTCGATGATCACGACATGGGGGTGACGCATGTCATCCGCGGCGACGATCACCTCAACAATGCCTTCCGCCAGCTGGCGCTGATCCGCGCCATGGGCTGGCAGGAGCCTGTCTATGCCCATATCCCGCTGATCCACGGCAGCGACGGCGCCAAGCTTTCGAAGCGCCACGGCGCGCTCGGCGTCGATGCCTATCGCGACGAGATGGGGCTGTTGCCGGAAGCGGTGGAAAATTACCTGCTGCGCCTCGGCTGGGGCCATGGCGATGACGAGATCATCAGTCGCGCGCAGGCGACCGAATGGTTCGATCTCGCCGGCGTCGGCCGCGGCCCGGCGCGGTTCGACATGAAGAAGCTGGAAAGCGTCAACGGCCATTATCTGCGCAGCAGCGACGATGCCCGGCTGGTGACGCTGATCGCGCCGCGCCTGGCCGCCGCGCTGGGGCGCGCGCTGGGTGCCGCGGACCAGGATATCTTGCAGCGCAGCATGGCCGAGCTGAAGAAGCGCGCCAGCAACCTCAATGATTTGGCCAGTGGCGCGCTCTTCTATCTTCGCAGCCGCCCAATTCCCATGGACGATGCCGCGGCGAAGCTGCTAGCGTCGGCCGGTCCTGATCTGGTGCTGGCGGCGCGCGACGCGCTGGCGGCGGCCGGAGACTGGACGGCGGCGGCGCTGGAAGCCGAAGCCCGGCGGCTGGCGGAAGCGCGGCAGTGGAAACTCGGGCAGGTCGCCCAGCCGCTGCGCGCCGCTGTCACCGGCGCGGCGCAATCGCCGGGCTTGTTCGACGTTCTGGCCACGCTCGGCCGCGAGGAATCACTCGGGCGCATCGACGATGCGCTCGGAACCATGACCAGGGAAGGGGCAACGGCATGACCGGATCGGCAAACATCAGCGTCGACGACAAGGCGAACGACTATCCGGTGCTGTCCGGCAGCGTCGGGCCGGAAGTCATCGACATCCGCAAGCTCTACGCCAACACCGGCCGCTTCACCTATGATCCGGGCTTCACCAGCACCGCTTCGTGCGAATCGAAGATCACCTATATCGATGGTGACGAAGGCATTTTGCTCTATCGCGGCTATCCGATCGACCAGCTCGCCGAACAGTCGAGCTTCCTCGAAGTCGCGCATCTGCTGCTGAACGGCAATCTGCCGAATGCCGCGGAGAACGCCGAGTTCACGCGCAACATCACCCGCCACACGATGATCCACGAACAGCTGGCGACCTTCTATCGCGGCTTCCGTCGCGACGCGCACCCGATGGCGATCATGTGCGGCATCGTCGGCGCCATGGCGGCCTTCTATCATGATTCGACCGACATCCATGATCCGCACCAGCGCATGGTGGCCAGCCACCGGCTGATCGCCAAGATGCCGACGCTGGCGGCGATGGCGTACAAATATTCGATCGGCCAGCCCTTCCTCTACCCCGACAACTCGCTGTCCTTCGCCGGCAATTTCCTGCGCATGACCTTCGGCGTGCCGGCCGAGCCCTATGTCATCGATCCCGTCGTCGAGGATGCGATGGAGAAGCTGCTGATCCTGCAGGCCGATCACGAGCAGAACGCCTCGACTTCGACCGTTCGCCTCGCCGGATCGTCGGGCGCCAATCCCTTTGCCTGCATTTCGGCCGGCATCGCCTGCCTGTGGGGCCCGGCGCATGGCGGTGCCAACGAAGCGGCGCTCAACATGCTGCGCGAGATCGGCCGGCCGGAGCGCATTCCGGAATTCATCGCGCGGGCCAAGAACAAGGATGATCCGTTCCGCCTGATGGGCTTCGGCCACCGCGTCTACAAGAATTACGATCCGCGCGCCAAGGTGATGTCGAAGGTCGCCAAGAACATCCTCGACAAGCTGAACATTCAGGACCCGATGTTCGACGTTGCCCGCGAACTGGAGCACATCGCCCTCAACGACCAGTATTTCATCGACAAGAAGCTCTATCCGAACGTCGATTTCTATTCGGGCGTGGTGATGTCGGCGATCGGTTTCCCGACCTCGATGTTCACCGTGCTGTTCGCCATTTCGCGCACCGTCGGCTGGATCGCGCAATGGACCGAGATGATGGAAGACCCGGAACAGAAGATCGGTCGCCCGCGCCAGCTCTACACCGGCCCGACGCAGCGCGATTTCGTGCCCATCGAAAAGCGCTGACCGGCGCCGGGGCCGGTCGATGGTGTTGCGTATGCGTTTCGCCGCCGGTCTGGCGGCACTGGCCCTTGGCGCCGCCCCGGCGCTGGCCGGGCCGTTCGCGGAAGTCGGGGACCGGCAGCTGCGCAGCGATGTCGAGCTGCTCTCGGCAGCCGGGCTGATCGAGGGGCCGGTCGAAAGCTGGCCCCTGCCCTGGGCGCAGATCGACGAAGGGCTGAACCGTGCCCAGGACGGCCGCGAGCTGTCGCCGCATCTCGCCGCCGCCGCTGCCCGGCTCGACCGGCTCAGCGACCTCGCGGCGCAGCGCCGGGTCGTCGATATCCGCATCGGCGGTACCAACGAAGCCTCGGTGGCGCGCGATTTCGGCACGCTGAACCGCGCCCGTTTCGACGGTTCGGCGCGAGTCGAGTTCAACACCGGCGACCTGAGCCTCAGCCTTGGCGGCGGTTACCGCACCGGCGTCGTCGATGGCACCAACAACAGCTATGCCCATCTCGAAGGCACGCAGGTCGCGGTGCGGCTGGGCAATTGGGCCTTTTATGGCGGCTATACCGAACAATGGTTCGGCCCCGGCCAGGATGGCGCGCTGATGTGGTCGAACAGCGCCCGGCCGATGCCCAAGGTCGGGTTCAAGCGGCTGGTGCCGCGCCGCATCAACTTCCCCGTGCTGCGCTGGCTGGGGCCGCTGCAGTTCGAAATCTTCGGCGGTGTGCTCGACGAGGACCGCGAGTTCGACAATATCGGCATCGTCGGCACGCGCCTGTCGTTCCAGCCGGCGCGGGGCCTGACCATCGGGCTCAACCGCGCCCAGATGCTGTGCGGCCAGGGCCGGCCGTGCGGCCTGACCCAGATCGCCGGCAGCTTCGTCGGCGTGCTGGTCAGCGACAATGCCAATCCGAACGACCCCGACAGTTTCAACAACCAGTCGGGCAATCAGCTCGCCGGCTGGGACATCACCTATGTCCAGCGCTTCGGGAAGGTCGCCGCGAAATTCTATTTCGAAGGCGCCGCCGAGGATTTCGACAATGTCATCCTCGAACAATATACCCGCCTGATCGGCACCACCTGGCTCGGCCCCTGGGGCAGCAACGGCGCCAGCTGGAAGGCCAGTTTCGAATATGCCGATACGCTCGCCGTGTCACTGTTCAACGGCACGCCGCTGGAAGGCATCACCGGCGGCCAGACGCGCTATCCCGGCTCGGCCTACAACAACAGCCTCTACACCGATGGCTATACCTATCGCCGCCGGCCGATCGGCTATTGGACCGATGGCGACAGCCGCAACCTGTCCTTCGCGTTCGCGCTGACCGATACGCGCAACCGGCGCTGGTATGCGCAGGTGCGATCGGTGCACCTCAACATCACCGATCTCGGCAATCCGCCGCGCGCCATCTTCCCGCGCCCGAATGGCGATCCGGGGCCGGTGATCAGCTATCGCGTCTCGCGCAATTCGGAAAAGTTCGCGATTCTGACCGCGGGCGCCGAACTGCCGCTGAAGATCGGCGATGTGCGCGTCGAAGGCCGTTTCCAGAGCGATTCCCCCAATTCCCCCGGCCGGCGCGATCCGCAGGCCGCGATCGAGGTGCAGTTCCGCCAGCGCTTCTGATCGCGCGCCCCGGTATCGACGTTGCCACCGGTCATGCTATTCCAGCCCCAGTGTTGGGGGTTGACGATGGACGACGAGACAGAGCTGCCGCAGCCGCGGCGTTGGCCGCTGCTGCTGGCGGCGGCGGCAACGCTGCTATGGGCCGTGCTGGCCGCCGGGCTGTTCGCGGTGGCGCTGCTGCCGGCGCCGCCGCCGGCCCTGGTGCCGTTGCTGCCGGCCGCCGGAGCGGTGCTGGCGCTGGCGGCGCCGCTGGCGCTGCTCTGGCTGGCCGCCGACCGGCTGCGCGATAGCAGCGGCGCCCGCGCCGTCCGCACCCAGTTGATGGCCGAACACGCCCGCTTCACCGAACAGAAGCTCGACCAGGGCGCGTTGGCGCTCGCCGATCTCGAACGCCGGCTGGAGACGCTGGTATCGCGGCTGGATGCGGTCGCGGCGCCGGTGGCGCGCAAGCATGAATTGCTGACCGGCGCGCTGCAGGGGCTGGAGACCGCCGCGCAGCGGTTCGAGACGATCACCGGCACCACCGATGCCGCCGCCGCCAGCCTGGCTGCGGCGACGCCGGCCGCCAGCGCCGAAGTCGAGCGGCTGACCCGCTTGCTCGCCGCCGCCGAAGGCGAGCTGCAGCGGCAGCTCGCCGAAACCGCAACGCTGCTGGAGACGCTGCACGCCCGTGCCGCCGCCGCCGAGACCCAGGCGCGCACCGCCGCCACCGCCACCGCCGAAGGGCTGGCAGCGATCGAAGCCGCCGCTGCCCGCGCCGAAACCGCGATGGCAGCGCCGCTCGCCGATCTCAACGCCCGTGTCGATGCGGCTTTCGTGCGCACCGCCAGCGCCGTCGATGCCACCCGCGACGGGGTCCATGCCCAGACCAGCGCCATGCTGGCCAGCGTCGACCAGGCGCGGGTGACGCTCGATCATATCGGCGGCGAGGCAGCGCGGCAGATCGCGGCGCGGCTGGAGACAGTCATCGCCGTCGCCGACCGGCTCGGCCCTGCCGTCGCCGAACAGGCGACCCGCGCCAATGCCCTGATCGATGAAGTGACGCGCGGCTTTGCCATCCTCGATACCAAGCTCGCCAACAGTGCCGCCACCGGCAACGGCACGCTGGAGACCATCGCCGCGAAGATGACCGAGGCGCGCGAGGCGATCCACCGCCTCGGCGAACCGATCGCGGCTACCCAGGCGGCGCTGGGCGGCGTCGAAGCCAAGCTTGCCGGCGTCGGCGATCTCGCCGGGGATGCGCTCGGCGCGCTGGGCGAACTGGCGGCGCAGGTGCCGCTGCTCGAGGACATGGCGGTGCGGATGGGCGACCTGCACGAGCGCGCCGATGCGCTGCAATCGCCGCTCAGCACCGGCGGCAATTCGCTGGCCAGCGCGCAGGGGCTGCTCGACGCGGCGCGGGCGTCGCTCGATACCGCCGCGGTCCAGCTCGGCGAGCAGCTCGCCGCGGCGCGCACCGCGCTGGAGGAGATCGAGCGCAAGACCGGCGATACTTCGCTGGCGGCATCGACCCAGCTGATCGACGTTTTCGCCCGGGTGCGCGACATCGCCCAGCAGACCGCCGGCACGATGCGCGAGACGCTCGGCCAGGTCGTCGAGGAAGCCCAGGCGGCACTCGGCGAGGCCGGCGCCACCACGGCGGCCACCGCGTTCGGCGCGCCGATCCAGGCGCAGCTGGCCGAGGTCGAGGCGAGCAACGAGCGCGTCGCCACCGCCGCCCAGGCGGCGGCGGAACGCGTGACGCAACGGCTGGTCGGGCTGATGGGCAGCGTCGCCGATATCGAGGCGCGGATCGGCAAGATCGAGACCGGCTTCGATGTCCGCGCCCGCGGCTCGCTGGCGCGGCGATCGAAGGCGCTGGTCGATTCGCTGCAGCGCGGCGCCGTCGATCTCGCCGGGCTGCTGGCGTTCGATATCGATGACGGCGATTGGGACGCCTATCTGAAGGGCGATCGCAGCGTCTTCACCCGCCGCGTGCTGGAACGCATGGACAATGACGCCAGCCGCGCCATCGGCCGACATTTCCAGCACGACGCCGAATTCCGCACCCAGGCGACGCAGTATATCGACGAGTTCGAAACGCTGATCAGCCATGTCATGTCGGACCGCGAAGGCCAGTCGCTTTCGACGGCGCTGCTCGGCTCGCACATCGGTCGGCTGTATCTGGCGATCGCCAAGGGGGCGGGGCGGTTCGAGGATTGAGGTCGGGGCCTCCGGCGGCTGCCCCCCGGGATTTCAAAGAAAGCGCTAGCAGACGGTCTCGGCGACAGAAGCCTATCACGACTGTGTTACTTTCGAAGCCAAGGCCTCAGTGGCTGCCTTCAAAACAATTGCCACCACTCGCGGGCGATTCTGCAAACCACCGCCTCTCAGAAAACTGTACGTTGCAGTTTAGCTGCCGAAGCCGACCTCAGATAATGAAGCCTATGGTAGGGCTGATGCTGTTGACTTTTGCTTATCTGACATGCTTGAATAATCTCAGCTTCCGTCGTTCGCACAGCTCCTAGCATTCGGTCGAGGAAATAATGCGCAGCGAAAACTTACGAAAATCATTCGCGGGAACACGAGCTCGATTCGGAGCGAGTCTTCTGATACTTGTTGCAGTATCATTGATTTTACCATGGTTACTTCTTTCAACACATTTATCTGTCGAAGGATTGCGCGGCTTCTACAGGACTATTATTTTCTTGCTTGTCTTAATTCTTTTTGCTTTGCTCATCGGTTTGTATACTTTGCGGCTAAAGCAGATAGAACGCCCAGCCTCTCTGGCAATACTGGCGATTGTGCCACTAGCCAACCTGGTACTGCCAATATTCCTCTTGGTGGAGAATTCGCCAACCGAACGAGCCGGAAAGCCTTTTTTTGCTATCTCAGGGCTCGGTGCAGTCGTTTTCATCGGATTGGCAGTTTACGGATTTGCCAATCCACCGGGGTTTTCGCGTGCCGATCCAACAGGGTGCTACCTTGTCAACGGCAAACCAATTTTCCAATTGCGCGATGGCAAGGTACTCTTGCCATCCGGCGCCGCGACGGGAGTCTCTTACCGCGTCGAATCACTTGACAACGGAAATGCCGTGGTGAGCGATCACGAGCTGCGGCTGGCTCGATCAGGTTCCGGATTGAAACTGGCAATTGGAGTCGCGGAAGACCGTTGGAACTCGTCGATCGATGGGTTTGGCGGACCTGAAATGATGATGACCATTGGGGATGAGTTGCGGCCAATATCGGCGGTGCGGCACGATAACTGCTCATAGCTGTTAAGCGATTCGCAAACAGGACATGAGTTAGCGCTGCGGTTTACCTGACAAGCAGACAGATTGGGGGTCTGGGGCCCAAGGCCCCCGCCGCCGGAGCCCCCTCCCCTACCGCCGCACCGGCGCCGACGCATAAGGGCCGGCGCGTTCCCAGCCGGGAATGTCCTCCAGCCCGACCCAGCCGTTGACGTAATTCGCCCAGAACAGCCCGAACAGCACCGCCGAGATCAGCGTTGTCCAGGCGAACTTCTTCAGGATCATCGGGCTGTGCGGCGCCGAATCGGCCTCGCCGGTCACCTTGGCCTGGCCGCTTTCGTCGCTGGTGCGTACCCCGAAGGGCAGCACCGCGAACAGGGTCAGCATCCAGAACAGCAGGTAGATGGCGAGCGCCGAGCCGGGTTGCATCAGTTGAGCCGCACGATCTGCACGTCGGTGACCGGCTTCTTGCCGGTCCATTCGCGTGCCACCCGGCGCACGGCGACGCGCACCGCCTCGGTCAGCTTTTCGGCCTGGCGCGGATCGGCCTTTTGCGCCGCGGTGGCGGCGGCATCGCCGCATTCGGCGAGGAAATCGACCTTGTCCTCCTCCACCGGCACGCCCTGGGCGGTGACCGCCGGCGGCGCCGCCAGCTTGCCGTCCTTCTTCAGCACGACGGTGACGCCGATATGGCCATTGTGCTGCAGGCGGCGGCGTTCGACCATGGTCACGCCATCGGCGGGCAGGATGACATCGCCGTCGAGCACCAGCCGCCCGGCCTTTTCATGGCTGATCAGCTCGGGGCCGTTCGGCGCCAGGCGGATGGCGCTGCCGTTGATCGGCACCATGGTCTTCCTGACGCCGGCCGCCTTGGCGACGCGGGCATGTTCCTCCATGTGGCGGCGCTCGCCGTGCACGGGGATGGCGATTTCCGGCCGGATCCATTCGTACATGGCCTCGAGCTCGGGGCGGCCGGGGTGGCCGGAGACATGGACGTGCGCCTGCTTCTCGGTGATCACCTCGATGCCGCGCGTCGCCAGCACATTCTGGACGCGCCCGATGGCGAGTTCGTTGCCAGGGATCTGCTTCGACGAATAGACGACGAGATCGCCCTTTTCGAGCTTCAGCGCCGGGTGGCTGCCATCGGCGATGCGGGTCAGCGCCGCCTGTTGCTCGCCCTGGGCACCGGTGCAGGCGATGAGCACCTTGGAGGGGTCCATCGCCGCCGCGGCATCCCAGGACAGGGTGGGCGGGAAGTCCTTGAGGTAACCCGTGGCCTTGGCGACCTGGGTGATGCGGTCCATCGAGCGGCCGGCGAGCACCAGCTGGCGCCCGCTTTCGCGCGCCACCCAGCCCAATGTCGCCACCCGCGCCGCGTTCGACGCGAAGGTGGTGATCAGCACGCGACCGGTGCGGCGCGCCTTGACGACTTTCAGCAGCCCTTCGCGGACATCGGTCTCGCTGCCCGAGGCTTCGGGATTGAAGACATTGGTCGAATCGCCGACCATGGCGAGGATGCCGCTGTCCCCGATCGCCGTCAGTTCCGCCGCCGATGCCGGGGTGCCGAGCAGCGGGCCGTCGTCCAGCTTCCAGTCGCCGGTGTGGAAGATGCGGCCATAAGGCGTGTCGATGATCAGCGCATTGCCCTCGGGGATCGAATGCGCCAGCGCGACATAGCGGAAGCCGAAGGGGCCCAATTGCAGCGAGCCGCCCATCGGGATGATGTTCAGCTTCACATCGCGCTCGATGCCTTCTTCCTGCAGCTTCTTGGCGATCAGGCCGGCGGTGAACGGCGTCGCATAGAG
>JAIXZK010000073.1 GCA_027489695.1 Sphingomonadales bacterium | reverse complement strand
GTGAGAACGCCCTAGCGGACGAGCATTGGCCCCAGCGGCCGGCCGCCGAAGACATGGACGTGCAGGTGCGGCACCTCCTGATGGGCATCGAGCCCGGCGTTGGCGAGCAGCCGATAGCCGGGCTCCTCCAGCCCCAGCTGCCGCGCCACCGCCCCCACCGCGCGCACGAAGCCGGCGATTTCGGCATCGCTGCCGTTCGCCGAAAAATCCGCCCAGCTGCGATAGGGACCGCGCGGAATCACCAGCACATGCAGGGGCGCCTGCGGGTTGATGTCGTGAAAGGCGATGGCGTGATCGTCCTCATAGACCCGCTGCGACGGGATCTCGCCGCGCAGGATACGGGCGAAAATGTTGCCCTGATCATAGTCCCCGAGCGCTGCGACCGGCATCCTGCCCTCCCTTATGCTGCGGCATGTTTACGGCGGTCCGGTTGCCGGGGGAAGCGGCTGCGGCTCCCAAGAGGGGAATTGGCGCGTTCGATGCGAGTCCGCGCCCGTAAAGTCTGCACGGCAAGTGGATTGACGTCCAAGGCGCAGTAAAATATCTTCTCGCTACAAGAAAAAGATCTGCAACCTCAGAAAAGGGCCGGCAAATGCGCAAGTTGCTCTCAGTTGTTGTTGCTTTCTCGGCCATCTCGGCGGCGAGCGCGCAAGGCTTCTCTCCCGGCGGCGAAGTCTTGCCGTTCCCTCCCTATGGTGCCGAATCGAACCATGCAGTCGGGCCGGATACGACGTTCGGCCCTACCGAGGCTTCGCAACGAACGGCAAAGGCTGGCGCCCTGCTTGTCGCCAAGGACTATGCCGGCGCCGAGGCGGTGTTGGCGCCGCTGCTCTCGAATGGACCGGTGAATTCCGAGATCCTGTTTCTGTCCGGGTTGGCCCGGGCCGGTACGGGTGATCTGCCGCTGGCGCGCGATCGCTTCCGGCGCAGTCTGCGGCAAAACCGCAATCACATCGGGTCGCGTTCCGCGCTCGCGATTGTGCTGGCGCGTCTTGGCGATCGCGCTGGGGCAGCGGTGCAGCTCGGCAGCCTGGAACAGCGCCGCGCCAATTGCGGCAACGGCTGCCGCACCGCGGCGCAACTCGATGGCGCCATTGCCAGCATCCGCCGCAACCTGGCCTGATTTGCAGCGCCGGCGCCGGCCATGGTGGGCCGGCGCGGACGCCCGCTAGCGGCAACAGGCGCCGGCGGGACGCTCATTCCCTTTCGGCGTGATCCTGCTACACGGCCGCATGTCGTCGCCGGCCCATCGTCTTGCCTTTCCGGCGCTGCTGCTCGGCAATGTCGCGCTCGCCTTCGGGCCGGTGATGGTGCGCCTGTCCGATGTGGCGCCGGTGGCATCGGCATTCTGGCGGCTGGCGCTGGCCTTTCTGCCGATCCTGATCATCGCGCGGCTGAGCGCCGGGCCGCTGCGCCTGCCACGGCGCGTGCTGGGGCTGGGTGCGCTGGCCGGCTTCGCCTTCGCCGCCGATCTCGGCGTCTGGCACCTCGGCATCCTGCGCACCAGCCTGGCCAATGCGGCGCTGCTGTCGAACGCCGCCAGTTTCCTGCTGCCGGTCTGGGGCATCGTCGCGCTCGGCCACCGCCCGACCCGGCCGGCACTGGCGGCGATCGCACTGGCGCTGACCGGCACGCTGCTGCTCGTCGGCCAGAGCGCCGAACTGAGCCCTCGCCACCTCGCCGGCGATCTGTTCTGCCTGCTCGCGGCGTTGCTCTACACCGCCTATCTGATCCTGGTCGATCGCCTGCGCGGCTCGGTGAGCGCCTTCCCGATCCTGGTGCTGGCCACCGGTTTCGGCGCCGCGGCGCTGCTGCCGGTGGCGCTGGCCACGGCGCCCGATGCCTTCTGGCCGCGCGACTGGACGCCGCTTCTGCTGCTGGCGCTGGGCAGCCAGGTCATCGGCCAGGGCCTGATCGTCTTCGCCGTCGGCCATCTGCGGCCGCTGGTCGTCGGCCTCGCCTTCCTCACCCAGCCGGTGATCGCCGCCGGCATCGGCGCTGCCCGCTTCGGCGAGGTGCCGGGGCCGGTGGAGCTCGCCGGTGCGCTGCTGGTGCTGGTGGCGCTGGTGCTGGTGCGGCTGCCGGCGGGAAAAGGGAGCGCTTCGCCGCCCGCCGAACCGCGATCTACGCCCTAGCGGCCCGCGTCGCCGCCAGCGCTTCGCCGGCAATCAGCAGCGACAGCGCGAACAGCCCGGCGTCCTTCAGCAGGAACTGGCCGGAACCGCCGACCCAGTGCAACACGTCCTTGGACAGATCGATGGCGCCGGGCGTCGACAACAGCATCGATTGCGTCATCAGGAACAGCCCGGCGGACAGCAACCCGCCGACAAAGGCCAGCCGCGGTGCCACCAGTCGCGCCGCGATCAGCGCGGCGATCGAGAGCTGGACTATGCCGCGAGCCGTCGAGAAGGCCGCCGGCGACCCGACACCATAGACCCAGCCGAGGAACGGGCTTGGCTTGACGATGCCGACCAGCGCTTCGGCCTCCTCAGGCGTGAACTTCGACAGGCCGAAAGCAAGGTAGATCAGCACCAGCGCGACATAGCCGAAGAGGATCGCGCCCCGCGTCGGCCAGCTTGCGGCGCCGCCGGCAGGATCGGTGCGATGGAATTCGATACGGGTCATGACATGCCTCGGGCCACCCCGGAGCGGGGTTCTGCCAGCGCTTTCGCCGCCCGCGTCGGCCAGGTTACAACGGCCGCAACCGGGTTCAGGCGGCGACGGCGCGGCGACGACGCAGGCTGACGCCGATCAGGCCAAAGCCGGCAATAAGCAGCGCCCAGCTTGCCGGTTCCGGCACGGCTCCGGCGATGGCGAAGCTATAGTCGAGCCCCACATCGGTATTTCCCCAGAGCACCGCGCTTTGCAGCTGGCCCGGGATCACAAGGGTCAGAGTCGAGTCGTCGAGGTCGAGGAAGGTCTGGACGCCATTGGCGCTCAGGTCGCTGTCGAGGGCAATCAGCACATCGCTGAAGCTCTGCCCCGCCATCGGCACGATCTGGGCGACGTGCAGCCCCTCGATGCCGAAGCGGACCTGCGATGTCTGGCCAAGTGGATCGACGCCCGTGGCAAGGAGGGTCGGCAACGCGCCTTCGGCGAGGCCGAGCTGGCCGACGCGCAGGCCGCGAAGCTGCCGGCTGGACGGCACCGGCGTCAGCTTGCCAGCGTCCTGCGGCTCGCGGGTCGGATCGACGAAATTCTTGTAGGCGGGCACGAAACCCTTGCCCTGGGCATTGGCGGGCACCGTGTAGAGGTTCTGCACGATGATGTCGTACCCGATGATCTGCTTCTGCGCGTTCCGGACCGGCAGGGTACGCGCGGTATTGGCGCCAAGTTCGCCGTTGATCGCGGCGACGATGGTATCGGCCTTGCGCTTGGTGGCCTCCAGCGCGGTTTCGGCGGGCTTGCGCGCCGGCAGGTCGGTGATGGTAACGGTGGTTGTGACCGGCGGCGTACCGGGCAGCACCGGCGCGGTGGTGAAATCGACCTTCCACGGCCGCGCATTGGTTGCCGGCGCCAGCGGCACCGAAACGCCGACCCGGGCATCGACCAGGCCATTGGGGGGTCCGGCCGCCATGGCCGCGGCCGCCCAGCTGCCGATGAGCAGCAGGAACAGCGCTTGCCAAAACCAGCTGCGCACAATCACCAGACGGCCTGCCATGACCACCTCCGTTACCGGGCACGTTCGATTCGATGCGGCGCAGCGTCCAATCGGTGCGACGCCATGTCAACGCGAGAGCCGGCCCGCAACGAAAAGTTCACGGCAGCCGGCCGCGGCGACGGTCAGAGGATGAACTTCGACAAATCCGTATCCCGCGCGATCGCGCCGAGTTCGCGCTCCACATAGGCAGCATCTACCGTTACCGTTTCGCCGGCGCGGTCGCTCGCCTCGAAACTGATGCTTTCGAGCAGCTTCTCCATCACCGTCTGCAGTCGCCGCGCGCCGATGTTCTCGACCGCGTCATTCACCTGTGCCGCGGTGCGGGCGATCGCGTCGATGCCGTCGTCGGACAGCACCAGCGTCACCCCCTCGGTGGCGAGCAGGCCGGTGTACTGGCGGATCAGCGACGCCTCGGTATCGGTCAGGATGCGGCGGAAATCGTCATAGGTCAGGCCCTTCAGCTCGACACGGATCGGCAGCCGGCCCTGCAGCTCCGGCAACAGGTCGCTCGGCTTCGCCACATGGAAAGCCCCCGACGCGATGAAGAGGAGATGGTCGGTCTTCACCGGGCCGTACTTGGTCGCGACCGTGGTGCCTTCGATCAGCGGCAGCAGGTCGCGCTGCACGCCCTCGCGGCTCACCGAACCGCCGCGCACATCGCTGACCGCGATCTTGTCGATCTCGTCGAGGAAGACGATGCCATTGGCTTCGGCGGAACGCACCGCCTCGCGCGAGACTTCCTCGTCATCGAGCCGCTTGTCCGATTCCTCGCCAAGCAACAGCTCCCAGGCCGCCTCCACCGCCAGCTTGCGGCGCTTGGTCCGGCCGCCCATCGCCTTGCCGAACATTTCGCCCAGATTGATCATGCCGACCTGGCCGGGCTGCATGCCGGGCATTTCGAACGACGGCGGCGCATCGGCGACTTCGATCTCGATCTCGCGGCCCTTCAGGTCGCCGGCACGAAACCGGTCCCGGAACGCCAGCCGCGTCGCCTCGCTGGCGTCCTTGCCGACGAGCGCATCGAGCAGCCGCGCCTCGGCCGCGGCTTCGGCCGGCGCCCGCACCTCGGCGCGGCGCCGCTCGCGCACCAGCCGGATCGATTCCTCGACGAGATCGCGCACGATCGAATCGACATCACGGCCGACATAGCCGACCTCGGTGAACTTGGTCGCCTCGATCTTCAGGAACGGCGCCCCGGCCAGCCTGGCCAGCCGCCGGCTGATCTCGGTCTTGCCGCACCCCGTCGGCCCGATCATCAATATGTTCTTCGGCGTCACCTCGTCGCGCAGATCGTCGCCGAGCCGTTGCCGACGCCAGCGGTTGCGAAGGGCAACCGCAACGGCGCGCTTGGCATCGTCCTGGCCAACGATGTGGCGATCGAGCGCCGCGACGATGGCTTTCGGGGTCAGGCCGGCATCGATGGCGGCAATCGGACTCATGGCAGTCATTGGGCTTCTCCGGCCACCGTCGCATCGATGGTTTCGACGGTCAGCTGATCGTTGGTGTAGACGCAAAGCTCGGCGGCAATCGCCATGGCGCGGCGGGCGATGGTCTCGGCATCATGGTCCGAATCACCCAGCGCGCGCGC
>JAIXZK010000377.1 GCA_027489695.1 Sphingomonadales bacterium | reverse complement strand
GGGCACGAAGGATACATGGGTGATCGATGAGTAGCGCGGCGCTTTTTCACCCTCTCCCCTCGCGGGAGAAGTCGGACTCGGCGCCTTCGCCGAGCCGGGAGAGGGGGCGCCGAACCGCCGCAAGAACCCCCTCTCCCCGCTCGGCGCGAAGCGCGCCGAGTCGCCCTCCCCGCAAGGGGGAGGGAGACAGAAGATCACCCTTCGATCCTCGAAAAATCGGCGACGCTGTGGCACGCATCCCGGAAACGCGCCAGCAGCGCCAACCGCCCCGCCCGCACCAGCGGATCGGGATCGTTGATCATGACATCGGCGAAAAACGCATCGACCGGCGCCCGCAGCGCGGCGAGCGCGGTCATCGCGCCGGTGAAATCCTCCGCCGCGACGGCGGCAGCGGCCGCCGGCAAGGCGGCATCGAGCGCGGCCCCAAGCGAAATCTCCGCCGCATGCCTCCCCTCCCGCTCGCGGGAGGGGTCGGGGGTGGGCACGTCCTCCGCGCCATCCTTGGCCGTCTCGATGCGCAGGATATTCGCCGCCCGCTTATAGCCGGCGAGGAGATTGGCGCCGTCGTCAGTGGCGATGAAGGCCTGCAGGGCGCTGACGCAGGCGAGCAGGCAGACCAGATCGTCCTCTCTACCCAGTGCAAACACCGCATCAATTAGATCATGCCGAATTCCAGCTTCGCGCTGCTGCACTTTAAGACGGTCGGCGAAAAAATCGGAGACTTTCTGTAACCAAGGCACTATATCGCGACCATGTTGCATCAAGGCGCGAGCTAGCGGATCGTAAATTGTACTCTCTTCGTAGACAATGTCATCAGTTCCATTTTTCTGTGGCGCAAGAGCTTGCAAAAGCTCAAGGCCTATCGGGTTTTCTGAGACTCGCATCATCTCTCGATAGATCCGAAGATCCTCTTCTCGACCTATCAAGTCTCGCTTAAGCAAGTTCTTTACTTGGCTGGCTAGTATTCCAGCCCAAGCCATCAACGCCTTTGTAATGCCAAACCGACTACCAACTGTCGTAACAGTGCGGATCACACCGATAGCGGCACGGCGAAGCGCATACGGGTCTCTTGAACCGGTCGGCCATTCGGACACCATCGCAAAAGCGCCAATGGTATCCAGCTTATCCGCCAACGCCACCGCCACGCTTACCGGCGCCGTCGGCACGTCATCGCCCTGCCCGACCGGCTTGTAGTGATCGCGGATCGCATCGGCGACGCGGGGATCGAGCCCCGCCACCCGCGCCAGATAAGCGCCGGCGGTGCCCTGGACTTCCGGAAACTCGCCAACCGTCGCCGAGACGAGATCGGCCTTGCACAGCCGCGCCGCCTGCTCGGCGAGGGTGGCCAGCGCCGCGCGCGCCTCCTCCCCCTGGAGGGGGGAGGCGAGAGACGCCGAGCCGGAGGCGACCGCAGGGCTACGCGGCCCGGGTGGGGGTAGTTCCCCCACGGGAAAGCTTTCGCGCGGGGCGACCACCCCCTCCCGCCGCGCTTCGCGCGAGTCGCCTCCCCCCTCCAGGGGGAGGAGATTGTCGAGTGCACCGCTTTCCACCAGCCAGCGCGCCAGCTTGGCCACGCGCTCGACCTTGTCGGCGACCGTCCCCAGCTTCTCGTGGAAGACGATGCTCTCCAGCTTGGGCAAGAACGTCTCCAGACCGCCGGCCTGTACCGCCGCCACATCCTGGTCCCAGAAGAAGCGGGCATCGCTCAGCCGTGCCGACAGCACGCGCTCATTGCCCTTGACGATGCTGGTGCCGCCGTCGCTGGCTTCGAGATTGGCGACGCAGAGGAACGCCGGCGCCAGCGCGCCGCCGGCATCGGCCAGCGCAAAATACTTCTGGTTGGTCCGCATGGTGAGCTGGATCACCTCGCGCGGCACGGCGAGGAACGCCGGATCGAACGACCCGAGCAGCGGCACCGGCCATTCGGTCAGCCCGGCGTTTTCCGCCACCAGCCCGGCATCGGGGATCACCGCCAGCTCGGCGGCGGCAGCGATTTCGGCGGCGCGGGTCTCGATGATCGCCCGGCGCTCCGCCGAGGACACCAGCACATATGCGGCGCGCAGCTGATCGGCATAGGTGGCGGCGCTTTCGACCATGATCGGTTCCGGCGCATGGATGCGATGGCCGCGCGTCATCCGCCCGCTCGTCAGCCCGAACACCTCGCAATCGACGACCGCCTCCCCCAGTAGCGCGACGATGCCGGTCAACGGTCGCACCCAGCGCGGGGACGCCGTCGAAGCCGAAGCCTCGCCCCAGCGCATCGACTTGGGCCAGGCGAAATCGCGGACGATGGCCGGCACCAGTTCGGCCAGGATCGCCGCCGCCGGGCGGCCGTCGCGGCGGATATGGGCGAACAGCACGACGCCCTTCGGCGTCTGGCGTTCCTCGAGCTGGTCGCGCGTCAGCCCGGTGGAGCGCAGGAAGCCGGCAATCGCCGCCTCGGGCGCCGTCGCCGCCGGGCCCTTGCGCTCCTCGCTCGCCGCGGCGCTGGCTTCGGCGACATCATGCGCGATCAGCCACAGCCGCCGCGGGGAGGCATCGGCGATCACCGCGCCATGGGCGAGGCCCGCCGCCTTGCAGCCATCGACGAAGCGTGTGCGCAGCTGTTCGGCGGCAGCGGCCTGCATGCGCGCGGGGATTTCCTCCGACGCCAGTTCGAGCAGGAAGTGGCTCATGCTTCCTCCCCCTGGAGGGGGGAGGCGAGAGACGCGCCAACGGCGCGGCCCGGGTGGGGGTGGTCGCCACCTGCAAGGCTTTCGGGCGGGGAGACCACCCCCTCCCGCCGCGCTGCGCGCGAGTCGCCTCCCCCCTCCAGGGGGAGGGAACAGATTTCCCCGCTCATGCCCCCTGCTCCACCCACACGTCCGCAACACCCTTCACCAGATCGCGGACCCGGCCGATATAGGCCTGGCGCTCGGCGACCGAGATGACGCCGCGGGCATTCAACAGGTTGAACAAATGGCTCGCCTTGATCGCCTGGTCATAGGCCGGCAGCGGCAGTTTTGCCGCAACCAGCGCCCGGCATTCCTCGGACACACCCTTGAAATGCTGGAACAGCCGTTCGGTATTGGCATGTTCGAAATTATAGGCGGAAAACTGCTGTTCGTTCTTCAAAAACACATCGCCATAGCTCACGCCCGCATCATTGTAGCGCAGGTCATAGATACTCTCGACGCCCTGCACATACATCGCGAGGCGTTCCAGCCCCATCGTCAGTTCACCCGCCACCGGGGCACAATCATGCCCGGCGACCTGCTGGAAATAGGTGAACTGGCTGATCTCCATGCCGTCGCACCAGACTTCCCAGCCCAGCCCCCAGGCGCCGAGCGTCGGCGATTCCCAGTCATCCTCGACAAAGCGGATGTCGTGGCGGTGGCGATCGATGCCGATGGCATCCAAGGAGCCGAGATAGAGACCGATCAGATCGTCCGGCGAAGGCTTCAGGATCACCTGGAACTGATAATAATGCTGTAGGCGGTTAGGGTTTTCGCCATAGCGGCCATCGCTCGGCCGACGGCTCGGCTGGACGAAGGCGGCGTTCCAGCGATCGGGGCCAAGCGCGCGCAGCGTCGTCGCCGGGTGGAAGGTGCCGGCGCCGACTTCCATGTCATAGGGCTGCAGCAGCGCGCAGCCCTGCCCGCCCCAATAACGCTGCAGCGCGAGGATGATATCCTGGAAGGAAAGCGACGCGGACAAATCAGGGCCTTCGCGGGTGCGGAAAATCTGCGTCGGCTGTAACGGCCCGGCGGCGGGCGGGTCAACCGTGACGGCGAAGGCGAAAGCAGGAGGCTCCCCCCTCTCCCGCTTGCGGGAGAGGCGACTCGCCCACTTGGGCGAGCGGGTGAGGGTGTCCCTTTTTCCGGAGCGGTGGAAGACACCCTCACCCGGGCCGCGCCAGCCGCAGGCGACGCTTTCGCGTCAACGGGCGCGTCTCTCGCCTCTCCCGCAAGCGGGAGAGGGGGTTACTCCGCCGGCAACCGCTTCGACCATTCCACCGCCCAGGCGACGATGGCGGCATCGTCGGCGGGGTCCACCGGCGCCTTGAAGACATTGCGCATCTTGGCGACTTCGGCCTGCCATTCGGCCGGGGTCAGACGCGGCTGGGTTAGCACCATTTCGGCCGAATGGCAGCCGAGGCAATTGTTGTTGATCGCGTCCGCCGCCGGCGCACCCTGCCCCAGCTCGGGATAGGCCCCCATGTCGCCGGGCAGGGTGACGGAGACCGGCGCCGCGAACGCCGCGCCGGCGAAAAGCAGCGCAGGCAGGAACAGGCGCATCAGACGAACTCCACCTGGCAGGTCTCGGCCTCGCCGCGCATGTACCCGCTGGGGTTCCAGATCGGCGCCAGCGGCTGCACCACGCCATTGGCGTTGGTGGCGCGTACCCGCAGCACCATCGACCCGCGCACCGGCGCCAGCGCTGCCTCGAACCGGCGGAAGCTGTAGCGGCCGATATCGACGCCCAATGTCGCATCGCGCCACACATTGCCGCCATCGCTGGAGACTTCCACCCGCGCCACCCCGGCATCGCCGCCCATGGCGATCCCGCGCAAGGTCAGCCGCTCGCGCCACGGCAGCCGGTCGCCATCGGCAATGCTGGTGATCAGCGCCCGCGGCACCATCACGCCGATCGGCCTTTTGGGAAACGTCGCCATGCCCGGTGCCACGCTGCCGCCCGGCGTGTCGGGGATGAGATAGGCCTTGGCCATCCAGAAATTGTCATCGGGCGCGGTCAACACCTCGATCCGGTCGAGCATCTTCACCCAATAGGTCGAATACCAGCCCGGCACGACCAGGCGCAGCGGCAGGCCGTTCAGGAGCGGCAACGGCTCACCGTTCATGTGCGTCGCGATCATCACCTCGCCATCGCGGGCATGATCGACACCCAGCGACTTCAGGAACGCCGGCGCGCCTTCCAGCGGCGGCAGATCGGCGCCGCCGAAGCGGACGGCCACGGCGCCGGCCTTGACGCCGGCAGCATCGAGCACATGCCTGAGCGCGACGCCGCGCCAGCGGGCATTGCCCCAGGCGCCCTGCCCCCATTGCGCCCCGGCAATGCGCGGTTCGAACAGGCCGCGGGCATTGCCGGCGCATTGGTTGACGGCGACGATTTCGTTCTGCGGCAGCTTCGCCAGCGCTGCGAGCGAGAAGATCTGCGGCCGTTCGACGGCGCCATCGACGCGCAATTGCCACGCAGCAGGGTCGATTTCGGTCGGAAACGGCCAATGCCAGCGCACGAAAAAGCGATCATTGGGAGTGATCACGCCGGTATCGAAGGCGCCGAGCGGCGTTTCGAGCAACGGCGGTGCGGTGCGCTGCACGATCATGCCGCGCTTGCCCGGATAGCCGTCACTCAGCGGCCGCTGCGACGGGCCGCCGGGCAGGCGCAGATCGACGGTCTGCGCCCGGGCACTGGCGGCGACAGCGGCGAGGCCAAGGCCGAGGAGATGGCGACGCGCGATCATGGCACCCTGTTATCGCGCCAGGATCGAAAACAGAAGCCTACCACAGCCGCAGCAAGCCCGGCGCCAGGCTGCGCCATGCCGCCGTTTCGGCGAGGAACGGCGTCGCAATGTGCAGCGGCACCAGCAGCGCGGATACCAGCAAGGTCGCGGGATGAATACGCCCCAGGCGGCGCCGATCGTGGCGCAGCAGCGCGATCAGCAGCAGGTCGGCGAGCAGATTGGGCGCCATGTCGGTCCAGGGCGGCGCGCGCGGCAGCAGGATGGGCCAGTTCGGCAGGAACCAGCGCGAGATGGACGCGCCAACAAGGCACAGCGCCGCGCCGAAGGCGAAGCGCCGGTGCCAATCGGCATGACGGGTGACGGCGGCGATGCTGGCGATCATCAGCAGGCTGAAGGTCGCGATATCGACGATGTTGAACAAGGTGACGAAATAGGGGTCGGGATCGCCCCGGCCGATGCGGCCGACGATGCCCTTGATGGTCAGCAAGAGCCCCAGCGGCAGCATCAGCGCCGAAATCGCGATCCCGGCCAGCCCGAGCTCCCGGTGCCGCGCCGTGCGGCCCGCCGCGACCAGCTGCGTCTGCCAAGCGTAAAGCCCCATCCAGGCAAAGAACAGCGCGCCATGAATATGGTGCAGCGGCGAGAATGGGGGCGCGCCGGGCCATTCCGGCCGGCCGGTCAGCAACGGGCGGTAGTAGGTAAAGGCAAAGGCGGTCAGCACCAGCGCCAGCATGAGCAGCGCGCTGTTGGCGAAAAAGCGCGGTCGGATTCCGGCCCTGCCCGCTGCTGTCTGCATCACCGGCCCCGCTTATGCCCCATGCAGGATATGCATCACATCGCCGTCGTGGACGACATAATCCTTGCCTTCCGACCGCAGCCGGCCGGCCTCGCGGGCGCCGCTTTCGCCGTTCAGCCGCACATAATCGTCATAGGCGATCGTCTCGGCGCGGATGAACTTCTTTTCGAAATCGCCATGAATTTCGCCGGCGGCCTGGGGCGCCTTGGAACCTACGGTCACCGTCCAGGCGCGGGCTTCCTTGGGGCCGACGGTGAAGAAGGTCAGCAGCCCGAGCAGCGAATAGGCCGCGCGCACGACGCGCGCGAGGCCGGTCTCGTGCAGGCCCAGCGATTCCAGATATTCGGCGCGATCGCCCGGCTCCATCATCGCGACTTCCGCCTCGATCGCGGCCGAGACGATCACGCTGCCGGCGCCGACGCTCGCCGCCATTCTGGCCACGGCCTCGCTATGGGCATTGCCGGTCGCGGCCGAAGCTTCCTCGACATTGCAGACGTAAAGGACGGGCTTGGCGGTCAGCAGCTGGGCCAGCTTCAGCGCCCGGGCTTCCTCCTCGTCGCGCGGCTCGGTCATCCGCGCCGGCTTGCCGGCGCGGAGCAGCTCGAGCGCCTGGCCGAGCACTGCCGCCTGCACCTTGGCGTCCTTGTCGCCCTGCGTCGCCTTCTTGACCAGCGCCGGCACGCGCTTTTCAAGGCTTTCCAGGTCGGCGAGCATCAGCTCGGTCTCCACCGTCTCGGCATCGGCGACCGGATCGACCTTGCCTTCGACATGGGTGACGTCGTCATCCTCGAAACAGCGCAGCACATGCACGATGGCATCGGTTTCGCGGATGTTGGCGAGGAACTGGTTGCCCAGCCCCTCCCCGCTCGACGCGCCGCGGACCAGGCCGGCGATGTCGGTGAAGCCCAGCTGGGTCTCGATGATCTTCTGCGACGTGGCGATGCGGGCCAGCTCCTGCAGGCGCGGATCGGGCACCGCGACGTTTCCGACGTTCGGTTCGATGGTGCAGAAGGGGTAGTTCGCCGCCTGCGCCGCGGCGGTCTGGGTCAGGGCGTTGAACAGGGTCGATTTGCCGACATTGGGCAGGCCGACAATTCCGCAGCGGATGGGCATAGCGACTTTCTTCTCCCCTCCCGCGCGCGGGAGGGGTCGGGGGTGGGCATGGCGTTCGGCCGAAGGCGGGAACGTCGCGGAGGCACTACCCACCCCCGCCCCCTCCCGCAAGCGGGAGGGGAGAAGGAAGGCAATGGTCTCTGAAGGGGGACTCTCAGGATCCGCTCATGCCGATCGAAGTCGAGGCACGCCCTGACGTCCAGGGCGGGCCTCGACTTCGATCGGCATGAGCGGATCTGTAGTGGCCGCCGCTATCCCAGCCGCAACGCCACGTCGTTCATGAAGCGCGCATCGTCGCCGGCGACCAGCCACGGCACTTCCGCCGCGACGGCGCCCAGGAAGATCGGCACTTCGGCCTGTTCGGCCTTGGAAAAATTGCCGAGCGCATGGCCGATCACCCGGTCCTTGTGGCCGGGATGGCCGATGCCGAGCCGCACGCGGCGATAATCATTGCCGATATGGGCGTCGATCGAGCGGATGCCATTGTGGCCGGCAGCGCCGCCGCCATGCTTCACGCGCAGCTTGAACGGCGCCAGGTCGAGCTCGTCATAGAACACCGTCAGCGCGGTGGCGGGATCGAGCTTGAAGAAACGCAGCGCCTCGCCGACGCTGCGGCCGCTTTCGTTCATGAAAGTCATGGGTTTCAGCAGCAGCAGCTTTTCGCCGCCAATGCTGCCTTCGGCGGTCAACCCCTGGAAGCGCACCTTCCAGGGGCCGAAGCGCCAGGTTTCGGCGATCGCATCGACCGCCAGAAAACCGAAATTGTGGCGATTGAGGGCGTAGCCCGCCCCCGGATTGCCGAGGCCGGCGAAAACAAGCATCGCCGGCCCCGGCTCTCGATCAGGCCTCGGCGGCCGCTTCGCCGGTTTCGCTCTTCAGCGCCGACGGCGCCACCACGGTGGCGATGGTGAAATCGCGGTCGTGGATGTGCGGTTCGACGCCATCGGGCAGGGTGACGGCGCTGATGTGGATCGAATCGCCGATGTCGCGGCCAGCCAGGCTGACATCGATCTGGTCGGGGATGGCATCCGGGCGGCAATCGACCTGGATTTCATGGCGCACGACGTTCAGCGTGCCGCCACGCTTCATGCCCGGCGACTTGTCTTCATCGATGAAGTGCACCGGCACGGCGACGGTGATCACCGCATTGCCCGCCAGGCGCAGAAAATCGACATGGATCGGACGATCGGTGACGACATGAAACTGCACGTCACGCGGCAGGGTGCGGATGGTCTGGCCATCGACTTCGATCTCGACCACCGAATTCATGAAATGGCCGGTCGAAAGCTGGCGGACGAGGATCTTTTCCTCGACATGGATGGGGGTGGCGGTCTGTCCGGCGCCATAGATGACGGCGGGTACGCGGCCGGTGCGTCGCACAGCGCGGGAGGCTCCCTTGCCTGCCTTTTCGCGCAGTTCGGCCGCGAGCTTCAGAGTTTCACTCATGCTCGCTTCTCCAAGATGATGTTGCCGGCGGCCCTTGCGCGAATGCAAGGAAACGACCGGTTCGCGCGCCGGGCCTCCAGGGATGCGGAAAGGCACGCGAAGCGGCGGCCCATAGGCCAGCGGCGCCGTGATGGCAAGCCGTGCTGACACGACGAGCCGCGGCGGAAAGGGCTATATCCTATCGATAAGATAGGATATGAAGAACCGTTGCCGGTGTCAGCCCCGGCGACAAATCCCTCCCTTCGCGGCGGCGACCCCGGTCGTCGCCGCTTTTTTTGCTGGGGGGCCGGGCGCGCGGACAAGTGATTTCTACAGCCCGACCTGAACCCCGCTCCTGCCGAGCGAAGTCGAGGCACGCCCCAAGCGTTCGGGACGTGCCTGGACTTCGCTCGGCAGGAGCGGGTCAGTGGGCGCGATGGCCCGCGCCCTATTTCTTCTTCTTCGCCTTCGGCTTGGCCTTTTTCGCGGTGGCCTTGGCCTTCTTGCCCTTCGCCGGCTTTTCCGCCTTGGCCTTCTTGCCCTTGCCCTTGCCGGCTTTCTCGCCCTTCTTGCCCTTCACCGGCTTGCCGGCCTTGGCCTTGCGCGGCGCCGGTGTTGCCGCCCGCTCCGCCGCCATGTCGACGGCCTCGACCTCCAGGCCACGATTGGTGAGGATGGTCAGCAGCCCGTCGCGGCCGCCGAGATGCGCCGCGCCGACCGCCAGGAACACCCGCCCCGGCCGGCGCAGCATCGCCACCACTTCATCGGCCCAGCGGCGATTCCGCTCGCTCAGCAGCACGCGGCGCAGCGTCGGCGTCGCCGCCGCCTCGCGGGCGAAATCGGCGGCGATCGTCTCGACCTCGGCGTCCTGCCACAGGGCGATCAGCCGCTGCGTTTCGGTACGGACATCGGCGGTATCGGCAAGCACCGCCTCCAGCATCGCCGTCTGGTCAGACTCGGGCAGGCCGTCGAGGAACCCCAGCTGCTCGGTCGGCGTCTCCAGCCCCGCCACCGGCAGGCCGCGCCGCCGGGCGCGCGCGAGCAGCGCCGGCTCCACCCCCTGCTTCGGATCGATGCCGACCGCGGCCAGGCTCGCCTCGCTGACGGTGATCGCCGCCAGCCAGCTCTCCATATTGTCGAGCGCCGCCACCGGCAGGCCGCTATTGGCCAGGATCGGCGCCAGCCGCGCATAGGCCGCCGGCGACACCCGCTGGCGGATCGGCGGCAGCCCGGCGCGCATCCCCAGCCGGGAGACCACCGGCGCCAGCGCCATGGGATCATCGGGGATGATCGTTTCCAGCACCAGCCGATCGGCCCGATCGAAGCGCCGCGCGAACGCCGGGCTGAGCCAGCCATTGCCGCGCGGCAGGGCGTGGATAGTGCCGAAGATGGTGACTTCGGCCTTGCCCTGCTTCACCACCCACAGGCCGGGGGCGGCGGCAGCCGGGACGGCATGGGCGAGAAGCAGCGCCGCGAGCAAGAGCAATCGTTTCAGCATGGGGCGCAAACAAGCCGATGCGGGGGCGGAAATCCAGCCCTGGCTTCGGCAGGAAGGTAGAAAGGTGCCTCCGGCGGCTGCGCTCACTTGAGGAGATATCGAAGCGGCTATCTTTCTACTCCCTCCCCGTTGACGCTTCGCGTCGCCTGCGGCTGCGGGGAGGGAGCGCGTGCCTCAGGCCTTGCCCCAATAGCGGTCCTTGAGCAGCCGCTTGTACAGCTTGCCCGTATCGTGCCGCGGCAATTCCGCCAGGAAATCGATCGACTTCGGGCACTTCACATGGCTCAGCCGGCCGCGGACGAAGGCGAGCAGTTCCGCCTCCAGTTCCGGCCCGGCCGCGGCCATGTCGCGCGGCTGCACCACCGCCTTCACTGCCTCGCCCATTTCGGCGTCGGGCACGCCGAACACCGCGACATCGGCGACCTGCGGGTGCAGGATCAGTGCGTTTTCGGCTTCCTGGGGGTAAATGTTGACCCCACCCGAGATGATCATGAAGGCGGCGCGGTCGGTCAGGAACAGATAACCGTCCGCGTCGACATGGCCGATGTCGCCGAAGGTCGCGCCATGCTCGCTCATCACGCTGGCGGTCTTGTCCGGGTCCTTGTGATAGGCGAAATGGCCACCGGCGTGGAAATAGATGCGGCCGGTCTCGCCCGGCGGCAGCAGCTCGTCATTGTCGCCGAGCACGCGGATTTCGCCCAGGATCGACTTGCCGACCGATCCCGGCTTGGCCAGCCATTCCTGCGGGCTGATCGCGGTGAAGCCGGCGCCTTCGGTGGCGCTGTAATATTCATAGATCACCGGCCCCCACCATTGGATCATGGCGTGTTTCACATCCACCGGGCACGGCGCGGCGGCGTGGATGGCGACCTTCAGGCTGGAAAGATCATATTTCGAGCGGACATCGTCGGGCAGCTTGAGCATGCGCACGAACATCGTCGGCACCAGCTGGCTGTGGGTGATGCGGTGCTTCTCGACATTGGCGAGATAGGCTTCGGGGTCGAATTTCTCCATGACGACGACCGTCCCGCCGAAGCGGTGCGCCGCCATGCAATAGCGCAATGGCGCCGCGTGATAGAGCGGCGCCGGCGACAGATAGAGCATGTCCGGGCCGAAGCCATAGAGCCCCGCCACCAGCGCCTGCAGCGCGTCATTCTGGGCGAGCGGGCCTTCCGGCAACGGGCCGATGACGCCCTTCGGCCGGCCGGTGGTGCCCGAGGAATAGAGCATGTCGCGGCCGGGGCTTTCATCGGCGATGGGTGTCGTCGGCTGGGCCGCCAGGGCCTCGTTCAGGTCAGCGAACCCCGGGATTGCGCCGCCGCTGGCGAAGCCCGGCAGGCCGGCGCCGGCCGCGGCGGCGATTTCGGCATAGGCGGCCGAAGCGAAGATCGCCTTCGCGCCCGAATCCTCGACAATGTAGCGCGCTTCGCCGTCGGTCAGCTTCGTCGACATGGCAACGAAGATCAGCCCCGATCGCTGCGCACCCCAGACCAGCGGCAGGTAATCGATGCCATTCTGCATCATGATGACGACGCAATCGCCGCGCTGCAGCCCGAGCGAGCGCAGCAGTTGCGCCGCCTGGTTGGAGCGCGCCTCCAGCTCGCCATAGCTCAGCCGCGCGCCGGATCCCGCCATCAGGATGGCGGTGCGATCGGGCGTGGCGGCGGCATGGACGGACGGATGCATCGCGGTCTCCCCAAGGAAACGCCGCCCCGCGACGATGGCGCGGGTTCGGCGGCGGGCGCGTGTCGGCACCCTTGCGGAGACGCCTTATCGAACGGGGAAAACAAGGAAACCGGCGAATATGGCAGTGCCGGGCGCGACGGCCCGGCACACCCTGTCATCCCGGGCTTGACCCGGGACCCGGCTTCTTCTCCCACGCCATCGTTGCAGGAAGAAGCCAGGCCCCGGGCGACAAGCTCAGTGCAGCGGCACTTCCGCCACCTTGTCGCGATAATCCTGCTTGGGATCGATGCCGAGCATCGTCTTGATGCCGGCAAAGACGCTGCTTTCGTTCAGCCAGATCTCGGCCTTTTCCGGATCGAGGCGGAGCAGCGCCAGCTTCGGATCGGCCTTGCCGCCTTCATACCAGGCAGCGATGTAGCTGTTCCAAAGGCGGTCGATGGTCGCGAGGTCGTTGTCGAGGCTCAGCCGGCCATGGACGGTGGCGAACAGGTCATGGCCCTTGTCGGCGAAGGTGGCGATGGCGCGGTCGCTCTGCGGCAGCTTCTGCACCAGCTCGCTGTCGCGGGCGCCGAAGAACCAGATCGGGCCGTGATCGCCCTCGATCTGCGCCGTCATCGGCCGGGCATGGCCGTCCTCGACGCCATCGAGGCCGAGCATCATCGTCATGTCGGACTTCAGGGCTTTCCAGAATTTCGCTTCGAGTTCGTGCGGCGTCGGCATGATGGGGTCTCCCGATGGTTGGTCGGGGGACGAACGGCAGGCAAGGGTGGCGGGTTCCCCTGGGGTGGCGCTGCGCCGCCCTCAGCGATCGGCCAGGATCGTCGCCGCTTCGAGCCCGGGTTGCGACCCATCGGGGCCGGGCATCGCCGCCAGCACGGCATCGATCTCGCGCAAAGCCTCGCCCCAGGCCGCCGCCATCGCCGGAGTCCAGTCCGGCCCCGCTGCCGCCGCCACGGTCTCGCCGACGATGGCGAAGAATTCGGTGAAATGGCCGCGGGCGATGCCATAGGCGTCGTGGGTGGTGATTTCGGTGGTGATGTAATGATCGGCCATCACCCGTGGCCCGGCCAGGTCGATCAGCGTTTCGAACACCCGCGCCAGCATCTCGCCCTGGATGGCACCGCGGCTGTCGCGCCAGAATTCCGCCTTCAGCCCTGGGTGGCGCGCGAACAGCCGGTCATAGACCAGCGGCGTCAGGTCGCCGGCGCGCGCGGCTGCCGCTTCCAGGCTCGCTTCGAACGCCGCACTGTCCATGCCGATCTCCCCCAGCCTCATTCCGGCTCACGGTCGTAATAGTCGACCTCGGTTTCGGCGCGAAACAGCGCGCGGCGGATACGGTTGCCGCGCGGCCCGGCGACGGTCGAAACCTTGCCCGAATCGGGATATTCGCAGATTTCGACGTCGGCGATCGTCGAGACCGCCAGATAGCGCAGCACCGTCGTGCCGGTGTTGATGATCTGGTGCGCCACCTCCGGGCCACCGGTCGGGCAGGCGATGACATCATGGCGGCGCAGCGGGTAGCGCTCTTCGCCGAAGCGCAACTCGCCCTCGCCATCGAGGATCAGGAACATCTCCTCCTCGCCATGATGACTGTGGAAGGGGCATTGCACCTTGCCGGGCGCGACTTCGGTGAGGTTGTAGCCAAGCTGCCGCGCGCCAATGAGATCACTGATCGTGGCGCGCCGCGAGGTGTAGCGGCCATTTTCCTCGACATCGTCGAATTCCAGCGCGTCGAGATTGATGATCGGCCCGGCCATGCCCGTGTCTCCCCTATCCGGCAGCGGCGATCATGCCCTGCCGGCTGGCGCGGCACCACACCGAACCGCCGCCCCGCTGCTTCGCCAGTTGCATCGCCAGCGCCACCCCGCCACCCTGCCGCCACAGCCGGAGCCATGCGATGCCGACCCACAACCGCACCTGCCACCTCTGCGAAGCCAATTGCGGCCTCGTCATCGAGACCCGCGGCCGCGAGGTGCTCAGCATCAAGGGCGATCCCGAAAACCCGCTCAGCCGCGGCCATATCTGCCCCAAGGCCACCGCCATCGCCGACCTCGAAAGCGATCCCGACCGGCTGCGCACCCCCATGCGCCGCGTCGGCAGCGACTGGCAGCCGGTCAGCTGGGAAGCCGCCTATGCCGATATCGCGGCGCGGCTGGCGGCGATACGCGCCCGCGGCGGCGAAGCGGCGCTCTATATCGGCAACCCGACCGCGCACAATTACAGCATCTCGGGCCAGGTCCCGGCGCTGAAGAAGGCCCTCGCCGCCCGCAACGTGTTTTCGGCTTCGAGCGTCGACCAGGTGCCGCATCAGCTCGTCCAGATGTGGATGTACGGCCATAATGCGCTGTTCCCGATCCCCGATATCGACCGGACGCAACATCTCGTCATCATCGGCGGCAACCCGCTGGCATCGAATGGCAGCGTCTGGACCGTGCCCGATGTCCGCCGCCGGCTGCGCGACCTGCAGGGCCGCGGCGGCACGCTGACCGTCATCGATCCGCGCCGCACCGAAACCGCCGAAATCGCCGACTTTCACCATTTCATCCGCCCCGGCAGCGATCCGGCGCTGCTGGTGGCGCTGCTGCTGGCGCTCGATACGCAGGGCCTGGTCCGCCCCGGTCGGCTGCTGCCGATGTTGGCGGGCTGGGATGCGGTCTGGACGGCGCTGCGACAGTTCGATGGCGCGGCGCTCGCTGCCCGCTGCGGCATCGATGCCGACGCCATCGCCGCGCTCGCCGCACGCATCGGCGGCGACGAGCCGGCGGTGGTCTATGGCCGCATCGGCGTCTCCACCGCCGAATTCGGCACGCTCAACCATTGGCTGATCAACCTCGTCAACATCGCCACCGGCGCGCTCGATTCGGTCGGCGGCGCGATGTTCTCCTCGCCCGCTGTCGACATCGTCGGCCAGACCGGCGCCGGCACGCGCGGGCGCTTCGCCAGCCGCGTTTCCGGCCACCCCGAACTGCTCGGCGAATTCCCCGCCGTCGCGCTGGCCGAGGAGATCCTCACCCCGGACGCAGGCCAGGTGCGCGCGCTGGTCACCATCGCCGGCAATCCGGTGCTCTCCACCCCCGATGGCAGCACGCTCGATAAGGCGCTCGCCTCGCTCGAACTGATGGTGTCGATCGACATGTATGTCACCGCCACCAGCCGCCACGCCCATTACATCCTGCCGCCCTGCGGCCCGCTGGAGAAGGATCACTACCCGCTGTTCCTGGCGCCGATCGCGGTGCGGAACTTCGCCAATTATTCGCCGCCGGTGTTCGCGCCGACGCCCGGCACCAAGAGCGACTGGGAAATCGTCGCCGAACTCGCCCGCGCCATCGCCGGGGCACAGGGCCTGGCGCTGCCCAACATCGTCCACCCGCGCGATGCCCTTGATCGCATGCTGCGCGCCTCGCCGCACGGGCTCAGCCTCGCCGATGTCGAGGCGCATCCGCACGGCCTCGATCTCGGCGCCCTCGAACCGCGGCTGCCCGATCGGCTGCGCACTGCCGACAAGGCGATCCGCTGCGATGTCCCCGAACTGATGGCGGATCTCGAAACGCGCTTCGCCGCCTGGGCCATCGAACCGCCACCCGAAGGCCTGGTGCTGATCGGCCGCCGCCACATCCGCAACAACAACAGCTGGCTGGGCAATTCGCGGCGCCTCGCCAAGGGCCCGCTGCGCTGCACGCTGCTGATCCACCCCGACGATGCCGCCACCCGCGACATTGGCGATGGCGATACCGTCACCGTCGCCAGCGCCGCCGGCAGCGTCTCCCTGCCCGCCGAGATCAGCGATGCGATGATGCCCGGCAGCGTTTCCATGCCGCATGGCTTCGGCCATGGCCGCGAAGGCATCCGGCTCGGCGTCGCCCGCGAGCGGCCGGGCGTTTCGATCAACGACCTGACCGAACGCCAGCGCATCGACCCGCTTTCCGGCAACGCCGCCCTCGTCGGCACGCCAGTCGCGGTGTCGCGGACGCAAGAGGCGGTTGCGGCGGAATGAGCGAGGCGCTAAAGGGCGCGTCCCATGGCATTCAAGCTCCCCGATTTTAATGATCGCGCCAAGGCCGCCGAAAAGGCGCGCCTGGCCAAACTCGAAAAATTCAAGACCGCGCCGCCGCCGAGCGAGGAGGCGCTGGCCGCCCGCGCCCGCGCCGCCGAAAAGCGCCAGGAGCGCGAGGAAAAGCGCAAGCTGGAGCGCATCGAAGCCGCGCGCCTCGCCGAAATCGCCAAGGCGGAGAAGGAGGCACAGGCCGCCGTTGCCGCCGAACAGGCGCGACTCGAGAAGATCGCCCGCGACGCCGCCGCCAAGGCCGCGCGTGATGCCCGCTACGCCGCCCGCAAGGCGAAGCGGTAGCAATCAGGGGAGCTGCAGCGCTATCTGGCTGTCACCCCGGGCTTGACCCGGGGCCCAGTTTTCTGCGCCCACGTTCGAGAAAGAAACTGGGTCCCGGGTCAAGCCCGGGATGACCCGTCAGTCCCCCTCGAACTCCACCAGCGCCTGCACCGCCACACCGGCCGCCGCCAGTCGCGCCGCGCCGCCGAGATCGGGCAGGTCGATCACGAACAGCGCCTGGGTGACCTCCGCCGCCGCCGAGCGCAGCAGCTCGACGCCGGCCAGCGCCGTGCCGCCCGTCGCGATCAGATCGTCGACCAGCGCCACCTTCTGCCCCGGCGCCACTGCATCGGCGTGCATCTCGATCCGGTCCTGGCCATATTCCAGCGCATAATTCACGCCGGTGACGACGCCGGGCAGCTTGTTCTTCTTGCGCAGCAGCACCAGGCCACAGCCGAGCCGATGCGCCAGCGCCGCGCCGAAGATGAAGCCGCGCGCCTCGATCCCGGCGATGAGATCGGGCGTCGGGCCGACCGCCGCCGCCAGCCGGTCGATCGTCGCGACGAACCCCGGCCCGTCGAGCAGCAGGGTGGTGATGTCGCGAAACTGGATGCCGGGCTTGGGATAGTCCGGAATCGTCCGGATCAGGGCTTTCAGATCGTCGTTCATGGCCGGTCCCCCGCTCGATGCCGGCACTGGTTAGCGAAGAACGGCAGTCGCGCCAATGCCTTCGCGAAGCGGGAAGAAGGCTGGCCTCAGGCTCCGGTTCCGCAAAACAAAAGGGCGGCTGGTCCCACGGCCAGCCGCCCCTCGCAATCCGAAATCGAGCCGCTTACTCGGCCGGCGCGGCCTTCGGCTTCTTCACATCCGCCCAGACGCGGCGATAGCTGAGATAGCCGAGCGCCGTCATGATCAGCAGGAAGATCACCGCGGCCACGCCGGTTTCCTTGCGGGCTTCCAGCTTGGGTTCGGCGGTCCAGGTCAGGAACACCGCGACGTCGCGCGCCATCTGGTCACGGGTGGCCTTGGTGCCATCGGCATAGGTCACCTGGTCATCGGCAGCGATCGGCGGCGGCATCTTGATGTTGAGCGACGAGAAATAGGGGTTGTAGTAGAGCCCTTCGCCAACGGTCCAGTTTTTCGGCGGATCGGTGTAGCCGAGCAGCAGCGAGTGGACATAGTTGGTGCCGTCCTCGCGCGCCTTGGTCATCAGCGACAGATCCGGCGGCAGCGCGCCATTTTGCGCCGCGCGGGCGGCGATTTCATTGGGGTAGATCAGCGGGAACTTGTCGGCCGGGGTCGCCTTGCGGGTCGCCGGCTCGCCAGTCGCATCGTTGACCGACGGCACTTCATATTGCGCCGCCAGCGCCTTCACTTCGGCGGCCGAGAAGCCGAGATCGGCGAGGTCGCGGAAGGCGACACGATGGATCGAGTGGCAGGCCGAGCAGACTTCCTTGTAAACTTGGAAGCCGCGCTGCAGCTGCGCCCGGTCGAAGGTGCCGAGGATGCCGAGGTTGCCGGGGCCGTTGAAAGACCATTCGACTTCCTGCGGATGCTTGTGCAGCTCCTCAACCGGATCGGGGACCGCCGCATCGCGCGGCTGGATGGCACCCCACAAGAGGGTGATGACGAACAGCAGGCCTGCGCCCAGAGCGCCGAGACGGATCATCGGTTCTTGTCCTTATTCGGCCGGCTGCGCGCCGGGCGCACCCGCCAGACCCGGCGACGAAGCCTTGCCATATTTGGCGAGCACGGCTTCGGCGATCGAGTTCGGCAGCGGCAGGGTCTTTTCGATCCGGCTGACGAGCGGGAGGATGATCAGGAAATGGGCGAAATAATAGGCCGACGCCAGCTGGCTGATGATGATCCACGGCTCGGCGGCGTGCTTGCCACCGCAGACGCCCAGGATCAGCACGTCGACAACCATCAGCCAGAAGGCGATGCGGCTGAGCGGCCGATAGCTGTTCGAACGCACCGGCGAGGTATCGAGCCAGGGCAGGAAGAACAGCAGCAGGATCGACGCGAACATGCCGATCACGCCCCACAGCTTGGCCGGGATGAACAGGAAGTCGACGGTGAACGAGCGCAGGATGGCGTAGAACGGCCAGAAATACCATTCGGGCACGATCAGCGCCGGCGTCGAGAGCGGGTTGGCCGGGATGTAGTTGTCGACCTCGCCCAGCATGTTCGGGGCGAAGAACACGACGATGGCGAAGATGGTGAAATAGACGCCGAGGCCGAAGAAATCCTTGGCGGTATAATAGGGGTGGAACGGCACGGTATCCTGCGGCCCCTTCACATCGACGCCGGTCGGGTTGTTCGAGCCCGGGATGTGCAGCGCCCAGACGTGCAGGATGATGACGCCGAAGGTCACGAACGGCAGCAGATAATGCAGCGAGAAGAAGCGGTTGAGCGTAGCGTTGTCCGGCGAGAAGCCGCCGAGCAGCCAGGTCTGGATCGTCGGGCCGACGACCGGCAGCGCCGAGAACAGGCCGGTGATGACGGCCGCGCCCCAGAAGCTCATCTGACCCCAGACCAGCACATAGCCCATGAAGGCGGTGGCCATCATCAGCAGGAAGATGACGAGGCCGAGCATCCACAGCACTTCGCGCGGCGGCTTGTACGATCCGTAATAGAGGCCGCGGAAGATGTGGATGTAGACGACCGCGAAGAAGAAGGAGGCGCCGACCGCGTGCATGTAGCGGATCATCCAGCCGCCGTTGACGTCGCGCATGATGTGCTCGACGCTGTCGAAGGC
>JAIXZK010000262.1 GCA_027489695.1 Sphingomonadales bacterium | reverse complement strand
GTACCATTGTGAACGACAGGAACGTCAGACAGAACAGCAGCGCAATCAGCAGGCGTCCCTGCACGGTGTGGCGCGTATCGCGCAAAGCAAGCGTGGCGCCATAGGCGAAGAGCGTGAAACTACCGGTTGCCAGAAACCCATCGACAAGAGCGAGAAAACGCGCGGACATCGCCAAGCATCGTAGATAGGATCGATTCGTTCCTCAAGATCAAGGACGATCGATCCGTACGCTATATCATGGACGCACAGCCCAGCGCCTGTGTGAAGGCCGATACCAACTCTTGGGCGGCATTGGTGCCGGGCTACAAAGCTGCAATCGGAAGGCGAAGCATCTTTCAGTGAAAGCAGTGCTTCTGCCGTTATCCATCGTCCCGCGATCATCCAGTTTCCGACCGACACCGGGTCGAAAGCTGCCATCGAGGCAATGCGCCTGCAAACTAGGGAGTTCCGGAAAAGATCGGGGCTGGGGCCTGAGGCCCCAGCCGCCGGAGGCCCTTTACCCTAAAATCAGAACTTCCCGCGCAGTTCGAAGCCGACAATCCGCGGTTCGTTGATGACGCCGGTCAGGTTGTTGAAGTCGATGCCGTAGATGTTCTGGATCTGGTTGGTGACGTTGCGGGAGAAGACCGCTGCTTCCAGGCCGTTGGCGAAGCGATAGCCGACCCGGACGCCGCCTTCGAGCAGGGCTTTGCCGCGGAATTCGCGGGCGGTGTAGAGGAAATAGTTGATTTCGCTGCGATAGGCCCAGTCGGTGAACAGGAAGATTTCGTCTTCGCCGACGGGGACGGCGTAGCGCAGGGTCCAGTTGGCGGTGAAGCGCGGCGCCTGCGGCAGGTCGTTGCCGTCGATGAGGGCGAGGCCGGCGGCGTTGAGGCGATTGGTGACGGTGCAGACGCCGGAGCCGCAGGTGCCGACGGCCAGCGTCGGGTCCTGGATTTCGGTGAAGTTCCAGCTGCCCGACGCGGTCAGTTCGAGATTGTCGATCGGCCGGGCCGAGAATTCGGCTTCGAGGCCATAGGCGATGGCGCGATCGGCGTTGAGCAGCCGCGCCGAGTTGGTGGTGCCGCCGACGGCGGTCAGCTGGATGTTCTTGGTGCGGCTCCAGTAACCGGTCAGGTCGAAGCGCAGAGTCTTCGAATCATTCTGGGTCTTGATGCCGGCTTCGCCGGAGATGGTGGTCTGGGCGGCGGCGGTGGACGGCGCGCTGCCGAACAGCACGCGGTCCTGGATCGCCGGGCCGAGATAGCCGGTGGCGAAGCGGGCGTAGACGTTGATATTGTCGTTGGCGACCCAGGTGGCACTGACATCCCAGGAGACGTTGTCGCCCGAAACGCGCGTCGTCACCGGCAGCACGACGCCGGGGGTGAGCGCGAAGCCGGCGGTGGTGCCGCCGACGAGATCGGTCTTGTTGTCCTTCGAATAGCGGACGCCGGCGCGGACGGTGAAGGCCGGCGAGACCTTGTATTCGCCCGACGCGAAGATGCCGAAGTTCTTGTTGCTGTTGCGGTGGAAGATGTTCTGGTACGACGACGGCGAGTTCAGGAAATACGCCGTTTCATCATAGAACAGGTCCTGAGTGAAGTAGTAACCGCCGATCTGGCCGACGAAACCGCCCATGTCTTCGGTGACGAAGCGCAGTTCCTGGCTGATTTCCTCGGGCCGGGTACGGCCGCCGGTGTTGACATCGAACAGCGCGACGTTGAGGCCGAGCGGCGGGAAGCGATAGATATTGCCGCCGTCGATGTCGCCGGTGCTTTCGACGTTCGACTTTTCATAGCCGGTCACCGAGTAGAAGGTGCCGAAGCCGTCGATATGGTAATCCATGCGCAGGTTGACGCCGAACGAACCCAATGTCTGGCTGGTGATGCCGTCCAGCGCGATGCGATCGGGGCGGAAGCCGGCGACGAGGTTGTTGGTACCCTGCTGGATGATACCGGCGCGGAACAGGCGCGGGGTGCCGCGCAGGTCACGCGCATGGATGTTGAGCAGCGCGTTGAAATCGGACGAGTTGTAGGCGATCTGCACGCGACCGGCGAGATCGGTATAGCCTTCCAGCGTGTTGTTGGCGCGGCCGGTGGTGGCGGTGTTCTGTACCCAATTGTCGCGGCGCTGGATCAGGCCCGAACCGCGGATCGAGAAGCCGCCGCCGAGGGGGCCGCCCAGGGCGGCTTCCATGTTGACGGTGTTGTAGGTCGCCCAGGAGGCGCTGGCGTGGCCGGAGAAGGTGTCGGTCGGCTTGGCAGATTCGATCTTGACGACGCCGGCCGGGGTGTTGCGGCCGAACAGCGTGCCCTGCGGCCCGCGCAGCACCTGGACATTGGCGACGTCGAAGATCGGGAAGGACTTCAGGAACGGCGATTCGAGCGCGACATCGTCATAGACGACCGAGACCGGCTGCGCGGCGTTGGGATCGAAATCCGGGTTGCCGAGGCCGCGGATGTAGAAGCGCGGGAAGGTGCGGCCGAAGGAGGATTCGACGAGCAGGCTGGGCACGCGGCCGGACAGGAAGCGGATATCGAGGCCCGAGGAATTGAGCACGTCGAGCTTTTCGCCGCCGAGCACGGAGACGGCGACGGGAACGTCGCGCACGTCTTCGGTCTTGCGGGTGGCGGTGACGAGGATTTCTTCAAAGCCCTTGTCATCGGCGGCGGCGGCTTCGGCCTCGGCGGCGCGGGCCACGCCCGGTACGGCGAGCGCCATCATCGAAACGGCAACGAGCAACGGCAGCCGCTGGCGGCCATTCAGACGATCGGACACTATGCTATTCCCCTGTGTGGTTGCGCGAATCCGCCCCAGGAACACTATCGCGCTTTTGCGCTGTTCGGGGCTCCGTAACAGGTCGGAAACGAGCTGCAACCGTCCGGTCACAAATTGTCCGAAGTGTTGCGCGAATGCTGCGCTGCGGTGGTTCAGCTGGCCATTTTCAGCAGTGTCTCGACCCGGTCGGCCTCGGCCGCCGGCTTGTCGGTGCGGATGCGGGCGATGCGCGGGAAGCGCATGGCGAGCCCGGACTTGTGGCGTTTCGAGGCATGGATCGAATCGAAGGCGATTTCGAGGACGAGCGCCTTTTCGACCTCGCGCACCGGGCCGAAACGCGCGGTGGTATGGTCGCGCACCCATTTGTCGAGGAAGGCCAGCTCGGCATCGGTGAAGCCGAAATAGGCCTTGCCGACTGGCAGCAGCTCGCCGGCGGCATTCCAGCAGCCGAAGGTGAAATCGCTGTAGAAGCTCGAACGTTTGCCATGGCCGCGCTGGGCGTACATCATCACGCAATCGGCGGTCAGCGGATCGCGTTTCCATTTGTACCACAGGCCGGCCTTGCGGCCGTTGACATAGGGGCTGTCGCGCCGCTTCAGCATCAGGCCTTCGATGGCATCGTCGCGCGCGCCCTCGCGGATGGCCAGCAGTTCGGCGAAATCGCTCGCCTCCACGATCGCCGACAGGTCGAAGCGAGTCGGGTCCAGCCGGGGCACCAGCGCTTCGAGTGCGGCGCGGCGCTCGGTCCAGGGCAGTGAGCGCAGGTCGGCACCATCGATGGCGAGCGCGTCGTAGAGGCGGACGAAGGCGGGGTATTCGGCCTGGGTCTTGGCCGATGGCGCCTTGCGGCCCAGGCGCTGCTGCAGGGCATTGAAGCTGCCGGCCTCCCCCTTTTGCGCGTCGCCGCGCACCAGCAACTCGCCGTCGAGCGCGGCGCCGAGGCTCGCCGGCGCCGCGAACGCCGCCGCGACGTCGGGAAAGCTGCCGGTGATGTCGTCGCCCGTCCGGCTGAACAGCCTCACGTCGCCGCCGGCGTGAACCAGCTGCACGCGGATGCCGTCCCACTTCCATTCGGCGACATAGTCGGCGAGATCGAGGCTTTCGGCCTCCAGCGGGTGCGCCAGCATGAAGGGCCGGAACACCGGCAGCTCGCCCGCCGCCGGCGCCGCGCCGCCCTCCCCCCAGGCGAACAATGCTTCATAAGGCGGGCTGAGGCCGTGCCAGACTTCCTCCACCGCCTCGACATC
>JAIXZK010000176.1 GCA_027489695.1 Sphingomonadales bacterium | reverse complement strand
GAGACATCGAGCGCCCAGGCGAAGGGCGCCGCCACCGTCGTCATCGCCATCATCGCCGGGGCGACGGCGACGGCGATGGCTTCCGGCGAGCGCAGCGCGAACTGCTTGGGCACGAGTTCGCCGACGATCAGCGAGACATAGGTAATGACGACGATGACGAGGCTGAGCCCCAGTTCGTCGGCCAGTTCGGGCGCGACGCCGAACCAGGCGGTCATCCGCTCGGCCATCGGCCCGGCCAGCGCTTCGCCCGAAAAGGCGCCGTTGACGATGGCAACCAGGGTGATGCCGATCTGCGCCGAGGACAGGAAGCGCGCCGGATCGGCGGCGAGCTTGAGCGCGGTCGCCGCGCCGCGCCGGCCGCTGGCCGCCAGGCCGCGCAGCCGCGGCCGCCGTGACGAGACGATGGCGAGTTCCGACATGGCCAGCAGGCCGTTGAGCAGGATCAGCGCCAGGATGATCGCGACGTCGAGCCAGGGAAAAGGTTGCATGCACTCCGGGGAGGGTGGCGCGGGGCTGGGCCCGCGCCGCCAACTTAGGCGAAGCGTGGCCGATTGCGAAGGTCCGTTCATCACCGATCAAGCGAAGCGCAGCGATAGACGGGTGCAGCGCCGGGGTTTCGGCCCCGGCACGACCTGAGTTGCATGTGTGGCGTGAAGGGGTTCACGATGACAAGGGCAGTGGCGGCCGGATTGATGGCGGCGATGCTGGCACTGGGCGGTTGCGTGACCGACCCCGAGACCGGCGAACAGCGACTGACCGGTGCCGGCGGCGGCGCCCTGATCGGCAGCGCCGGCGGCGCGGTGATCGGTGCGCTGGCGGGTGGCGGCGATGGCGCGCTGATCGGTGCCGGCCTGGGCGCCGCGGCCGGCGGCATCGTCGGCAGCGAGGAGGAACGCCGCAACCGCGAACGCGACGCCCGCGCCCGCTATCAGGACGAGCGCGACTATGCCTATGCCAATGGCCGGCTGGACGAGGAAATCCGCCGCCGCCTGCCCGCCGGCATCGGCTTCGATCCCGGCTCGGCGCGGCTGCGGCCGGACTATCGCGCCGCGCTCGACGATATTGCCGCGACGCTCGCCGACAATCCGCCGGCGCGGATCGAACTGCTCGGCCATAGCGATGGCGCCGAAAGCGGCGATCGCCTGCTGGCCGAGGAACGCGCCCGCACCGTCGCCGATTATCTCAGCCTGCGCGGTGTCGCGCCGCCGCGCATCCGGCTGCGCGGCCTCGGCAACCGCTTCCCGCTGGCCAGCGACGCCAGCGAAGCCGGGCGGGCGCGCAACCGCCGGGTGGAGTTGCGGGTGGTGGTCGATGGCTTTGCTTCGCAGGCGCGGCGCTAGCGGCGGCGGGGGAAGCGCGCAGCCGGCCTGAATTGTCATCCCGGGCTTGACCCGGGACCCAGCTGCCTTCGCGTCGAAAGAAAGCTGGGTCCCGGGTCAAGCCCGGGATGACCCTGTTCCGATTGCGGCCGCAGCTACCCCCGCAGGCTCGCCCCCAGCTTCGCCGCCGCCGCCACGACCTTGGCGGACACCGCTTCGATATCGGCATCGGTCAGCGTCGCGTCCTTCGGTTGCAGGGTGACTTCGATGGCCAGGCTGACCTTGCCCTCGCCGATCGCCGGCCCGGCGAAGCGATCAAACAGCCGCACCCCGGCGATCAGCGCCCCCGGTCCTTTGCCCTCGGCGCCAGCGGCGGCGCGGATCAGGCTGTCGGCGGCCAGGTCCTCGGACACCACGAAAGCGAAATCGCGCGTCACCGCCTGCAGCGCCGGCGGCGCGAACACGCCGCGCCCACGCCGGCGCGGCGGCAGGGCGTCGAGATAGAGTTCGACCGCAGCAACCGCGCCCTTGATGTCGAAATGCCGGAGCACCGCCGGATGGACCATGCCGAAATCGGCGAGCGCCACCTTGCCGAGCACCAGCCGCCCGGCGCGGCCGGGGTGCCACCAGCCGTCGGCCGGCGCCGCCACGGCGAGGCGATCGACCGGCGCGCCGGCCAGCGCCAGCGCCGCCAGTGCCTCGGCCTTGGCGTCGTAAGCATCGACCATCAGCACCGGCCCGGTCCGCCAGTCGCGGCCACGCGCCTGGCCGACGAGCAGCAGCGCCGCCGTCGGGCGCTCGGCATCGGCAAGGTAGCGCTGGCCGAGTTCGAACAGCCGCAGCGACGGCTGGCCGCGATCGGCGTTGCGCTTCGCCGCCGCCAGCAGGCCGGGCAGCAGCGACGGCCGCATCGCGGCGAGATCGGCGGAAATCGGATTGGCGAGAGTGAAGGCCGCGCCGCCGAACTGCGCCGCGTCGGCGGGCGGCAGGAAGCTCCAGGTCACCGCTTCGTCGAAACCGCGCGCCGCGATCCCGCGCCGCAGCCGGCGTTCCAGCGCCTGCGCCGGGGTGGCGGTCGGCCTGGCAACGCCTTCGGCGCGCGGCAGCGGCACCGAGACGATGGCATCGAGGCCGTGGATGCGGACGATTTCCTCGACGATATCGGCCTCCCCGTCCACATCGCGGCGCCATGACGGGATCGTGATCGTCCAGACCTCGCCACGCGTCACGCCGAAGCCGAGGCGTTCGAGGATCGCTGCCTGCTCGTCTTGCGCCACGTCGATGCCGGCAAGGCCCGCCACCCGCGCCGGGCGGAAGGCGATTCTCTTGTCCGCCACCGGCACGGCGCCGGCGATGACGACTTCGGACGCCTCGCCGCCGCACAGATCGAGCACCAGCCGCGTCGCCAGCTCCAGGCCCGGCGCGACGAACGCCGGATCGACGCCGCGCTCGAACCGCGCCCGGGCGTCGCTGTTGATGCCGAGCTTGCGCCCCGTGGCGCCGATGCGCTCGGGGGTGAAGTACGCCGCCTCGATCAGCACATCGGTGGTGGTTTCGGAACAGCCCGAGGCCATGCCGCCCATGATGCCGCCGATGTCGTGAACATGGGCAGCGTCGGCAATCACCGTCATCGACGCGTCGAGCGCATAGGTCTTGCCGTTCAATGCCTCGATGGTCTCGCCGTCCCTGGCGCGCCGCGCGACCAGCCCGCCGTCCAACGTCGCCACGTCATAGACGTGCAGCGGCCGGCCGGAATCGAAGCTGAGATAATTGGTGATGTCGACGAGCGCCGAGATCGGCCGCAGGCCGATGGCGCGCAGCCGGCGCTGCAGCCAGTCCGGCGAAGCGCCGTTCCTGACGCCGCGCACCACCCGGCCGTGGAAGGCCGGGCAGCCTTCGGGATCGTGCGTCGCGATCGGCACCGGGCAGGGGAAAGCGCCCGGGACCGCTGCGATGTCGCGCGGTCGCAGCGTGCCGATGCCGAGCGCCGCCAGATCGCGGGCAATGCCATGCACGCCCATGCAGTCCTGGCGATTGGGGGTGATGGCGACTTCGATCACCGGATCGGACAGGCCGGCCCAGTCGATGTAGCGCGCCCCCACCGGCGCATCGGCGGGCAGCTCGATGATGCCATTATGCTCTTCGGAAAGCTGCAATTCGCGTTCCGAGCACATCATGCCGCGCGATTCGACACCGCGGATGGCGGCGACCTTCAGGGTGATGTCGCTGCCGGGCACATAGGTGCCGGGCGCGCCGAACACGCCCTTCATGCCGGCGCGCGCATTGGGGGCACCGCAGACGACCTGCATGGCTTCGCCGCCGGTCGAGACGCTGAGCACCTGCAGCTTGTCGGCCTGGGGGTGGCGTTC
>JAIXZK010000116.1 GCA_027489695.1 Sphingomonadales bacterium | reverse complement strand
TTCCTCGGCAAGCGTTCGATGGCGATCTACATCCTGCACATCATGGCGGTCGCCGGGACCCGGATTGTCAGCCAGCGGCTGGGGCTGCACGATCCGGCGCTGCTGCTGGCGCTGACGGTGACGGCGGGGGTGATCGGGCCGCTGGTTGCCCATGCCATTCTCTCGCGCGCTCGGCTTGCCGGCCGGCTGGGGCTGGGCTGATGGCGCGGCGCTTCATCATCAACGGCAAGTTCCTGCGCGCGCCGATGACCGGGGTGCACCGGGTGGCGGCGGAACTGGCGCGCGGGCTTGCCCGCTTGCAGGCGGCACGCGATCCGGCGGTCGACGGCATGGCGTTCGAGGTCTGGCACCCGCACGACGCCCGCGACGCCGAGACGCTCGGCCTGCCGACGCGGAAGATCGGGCCGCTGACGCATATCCCCTGGGAACAGCTGACCCTGCCGCTGCGCAAGGGCGAGGCGACGCTGGTCAATCTGTGCAACATCGGCCCCGCCCTGGCGCGAGACGCGGTGACGATGATCCACGATACCCAGGTCCACCAGACGCCCGAAAGCTACAGCCGCGCCTTCCGGCTCTGGTATCACGCGATCCAGCCGGCATTCGCGCGGCGCCATCGCCGCATCCTGACCGTTTCGGAATTTTCGGCGGGCGAACTGGTGCGCGTGGGTCTGGTCAAGCGCGACGCCATCACCGTCATCCACAACGGCGTCGATCATGTGCTGGCGACCGCGGCCGATCCCGATGTCGTGGCGCGGCTCGGGCTGGCGCCGCACGGCTATGTCGTCGCGCTGGCCTCGACGCAGGCGCACAAGAACATCGGCGTCCTGCTGCGCGCCTTTGCGCGGCCGGAACTGGCGGGGCTGCGGCTGGTGCTGGTCGGCGGCACCGGGGCGGAAGCGTTCGCCGCGGCGGGCCATGCGATCCCCGGCAATGTCGTCTTCGCCGGCCGGGTCAGCGACGCCGAACTGCGTGGCCTCTACGAAAGCGCCCTGTGCCTCGCCTTTCCCTCCACCACCGAAGGCTTCGGCCTGCCGCCGCTGGAGGCGATGCTGGTCGGCTGCCCGGCAATCATCGCACCCTGCGGCGCGCTGCCGGAAGTTTGCGGCGCCGCGGCGCTGGCGGTGGCGCCCGATGATGTTGCTGGCTGGGCCGCTGCCATCGCCGGGCTGGCGGCAAACCCGGTGCAGCGCGCGGCGCTGATCGACGCCGGCCGGGCCCAGGCCGGGCAATTTACCTGGGATCGCGCCGCGCGTGACCTTGCTGCCACGCTGCGAAAGCTTTGACGCGGCGCACAAACCATTCACGCGCGATTCTTCAAACTGACATATTCGCCGGCCTATAGGGCGGGGAGGGGCTTGCGGCCCGACGTGTGTCAGCTTTTTGGTATGGATTGATCGATGTTTTGCGGGGGCTGGCGATTTCTGGTGGCGGGGGCGCTGGTTGCGGCCGGCGCTGCCGTGCCCGCTGCCGCGCAGAACGGTCGCTACCAGATCCAGGCCTATGACGTTCTTGGCGTTTCGGTGCTGCCGGCCGCCGATATCGAGCGCGCCGTCTATCCCTTCGCCGGTCCCGAGCGCAGCGACGAGGATATCGAGAAGGCCCGCGCCGCGGTGCAGGCGGTCTATGCCGCGCGCGGTTATGAGGCGGTAATCGTCGAGCTGCCGCCGCAGGACCCCGAATTGCTGGCGCAGGGCGTCATCACCATTCGCGTCAATGAAGTGCCGGTATCGCGGGTGCGGGTGACCGAATCGAAATATCATTCCCTGACCGGCGTGCGCGAGGATGTGCCGTCGGTGCAGGTCGGCCAGCCGCTCAACCTGCGCGCCCTGCAAAAGGATCTGGAAGCGGCGAATCGCTATCCCGACCGCGAGATCACGCCGAGCTTCCGCCCCGGCCTGATCCCGGGCACTGTCGAGGTCGAGCTGCGCGTCCGTTCGCGCCGGCCGTTCCATGGCTCGGTCGAGGTCAACGACGATACCAGCCCCAATACCGAGGATCTGCGCGTCGCCGCCTCGCTGCGCTATTCCGACCTGTGGAGCCTCGGCCACACGATCGCGCTGAACTATGTCGTCGCGCCGGAAAATCGCCAGCAGCAGGAAGTCATCGCCGGATCGTACAGCGCGCCGCTGATCGGCACGCCCTGGACGATCCTGGTGTCGGGCTTCCGGTCGAACAGCAATGTTGCGGCGTTGGGCGGCACCAATGTGCTCGGCAATGGCTATCAGGTCGGCATCCGCGGCATCTATCGCCTGCCGTCCAGCCTGTTCCAGACGCTGAGCTTCGGGGTCGACTGGAAGGATTTCAACCAGGATATCCGCATCGGCGGCGCCGTCGCCAGCACGGCGCCGGTGCGTTACCTGCCGCTCACCGTCGAATATGCGGTGGCCAAGGAAACCGAGAGCACCTCGTTCGACGCCACCGCCAGCGCCAGCATGGGCCTGCGCGTCGTCAAGCGGACCCTGTGCTTCGACGCCGGCCCCGGCCTGCCGTGCATCCCCGACGATCAGTTCACCAATCGCGCCGCCAACAGCCGCGAGAATTTCTTCCGCTTCAACCTGCTGGCCAATTTCCAGGCGGCGACCAAGTCCGACTGGGTCGGCGCGGTGCGCTTCTCGGCGCAGATTTCCGATTCGCCGCTGGTCACCAACGAACAATATGCCGTCGGCGGCCTGACCAGCGTGCGCGGCTATTTCGTTTCGGAAGCGGTTGGCGACGATGGCGTCAATTTCGGTTTCGAAGGCCGGGCGCCGTCGTTCGCCAGCCTGATCGGCGGCCCGCTCGACGAGCTGCGCGTCTTCGGCTTCGTCGATGTCGGCTATGTCCGGGTGCGCCAGCCGCAGCCCGAACAGGCCAGCCATTTCACGCTGTTCAGCGGCGGCGCCGGCGTCCGCCTGCGCCTGTTCGATGCCATCACCGGCGAAGCGCTGGTGGCGGTGCCGATGACCGACGGTCCGCTGACCGGGGCGGGCAAGCCGCGCTTCACCTTCTCGGCGCGTGGGCAGTTCTGATGTTCGGCAATTCTGAGATGTTCGGGTCTAAGATCTACGGGGACGCACGATGACGAAATGGTATCTGGCGGTTGCCGCCGTCCTGATGACCCTGGCCACCCCGGCGAACGCCTGGTGGAACAAGGACTGGACCTATCGCAAGCCGGTGACGATCGACACCTCGCCGTCGGGGGTCAATGTCTCGGGCCCGGTCGGGCGGACGCCGGTGCTGGTGCGGCTGCACAGCGGCAATTTCACCTTCACCGACGCGCTCGACAATGGTGCCGACATCCGCTTCGTCGATTCGGACGACAAGACGCCGCTGCCCTATCATGTCGAAAGCTATGATGCCGCCACCGGCATCGCCACCGTCTGGGTTTCGGTGACCAATGTCGCCGGCGGCGAAAAGCACCAGATCTGGCTGTATTTCGGCAACAAGAGCGCCGGCGCCGGCAGCGACTCCAAGGCGACCTTCGACGCCGACCAGAGCTTTGCCTTCCACTTCGCCGAAAGCCCCGGCACCCCGGCCGCCGACGCCACCGCCTATGGCAACAATGCCGCGACCCCGGCCGCCGCCGTCAACGATGCCGGCATCATCGGCCGCAGCGTCCGCTTCGCCGGCCAGGACGGCATCACGGTTCCCGACAGCCCCTCGCTGGCCATGCCGGCGGCGGCACCGTTCACCTTCTCGGCCTGGGTCAAGCCGCTGCAGATCGCCGGCGAACAGCGCATCTTCAGCCGCGGCAGCTTCGTCGTCGGCCTGAACGGCGGCGTGCCGTTCGTCGCCAATGGCGCGGCCCGCACCCAGGGCACCGCGCCGATCGCGCAGGCGCAATGGGCGCACATTGCCGTCACTGCCGATGGCACCACGGTCCGCATCTTCGTCAACGGCGTCGAAGCCGCGGCCGCCTCGGCGGCGCTGCCGGCGCTGGCCGGGCCGATCACCTTGGGCGGCGGTCCCGGCATCCCGGGCCTGATCGGCGAGCTCGACGAAGCCCGCCTCGCCAAGACGGCGCGGCCGGCGGCGATGCTGCTGGTCATCGCCCAGAACGAGGGCGCCACCTCGAAGCTCGTCACCGTGTCGGAAAGCGCCGAAAAGGCCGAGGCCGGTTCGACCTTCCTGTTCATTCTCGGCAAGGTCGAGGCGCTCGACGCCTTCATCATCGCGCTCTGCCTTGGCCTGCTGGCGCTGGCGATCTTCGTGATGATCACCAAGTCGAACTATATCTCGGCCGCCGACCGCGCCAACACCGCGTTCCTCAAGCGCTACCAGTCGATGCGCGAGAACCTCGTGCCGCTCGACAGCGTCCAGGGCCTTTCCGACAAGGAGCGCAAATATCTCCGCACCGCACCGCTCGGCCGCCTCTATGACGCGGCGATCGAGGAGCGCGACGCGCTGCTGAAGCTGTCGGGCGGTCGCCTGTCGGGTGAAGCGGTGGAAGCGATGCGCGCCGCCGTCGATGCCCAGCAGGTCGCCGAGAACCAGAAGCTCGATACCTGGATGGTGGTGCTGACCATCGCCATCGCCGGCGGTCCCTTCATCGGCCTGCTCGGCACCGTGCTCGGGGTGATGAACACCTTCGGCGGCGTCGCCATCGCCGGCGACGTCAACGTCAACGCCATCGCCCCCGGTATCGCCGCGGCGCTGATGGCGACGGTGGCGGGCCTGACCTGCGCCATCCCGGCGCTGTTCGGCTACAATTGGCTGTCGGGTCGCATCCAGGCGCTTTCGGATCGCATGCGCGTCTTCGTCGACCGGCTGGTGACCAACGCCGCCGAACAGACGGCGCGCCAGCACGACATGCGCCAGGCCGCCGAATGATCGCCCGGATGATCATGCTGTCCCACAGGAGTGCACGGCCATGAAGGCAGGTCCCGGCGGTCGCAAGGCCTATGACGACATCAACATCACGCCGATGCTCGATCTGGCGTACGTCCTGCTCGTCATCTTCATCCTGATGGCCACTGCCAGCGTGCAGGGCATCAAGGTCGATCTGCCCAAGGCGTCGTCCTCGGTCAGCCTCGCCCAGCCCAAGACCATCGCGCTGACCGTCAACAACCAGGGGCAGATCTTCATGGATGCCTTTCCGGTGACGATCAGCGATCTGGAAACGCGCCTGCGCAACGCCAAGGCGCAGAACCCCGACGTGCCGATCGTGCTGAAGGGCGATGCCACCGCCCAATATGGCAAGATCACCGAAGTGCTCGACCTGTGCCGCCGCCTTGAACTCAACAAGGTCGGTCTGGTGACGGGCAAGCAGACCGCCGCCTGAGCGATCGCGGGGGACATCGGCATGGCCGTGATCGACGACAGCTTCGAGACGCCGCAGGCCAGCGTTGTCGCGCGCGTGCTGCCGATCGTCATCGGGCTGCTGATCGTCGCCGGCATCGGCTGGTTCATCTGGGCGCAGCTCGGCACCGTTGTCGGGGTCAAGAAGGACGAGCCGCCGCCGGTTGCGGTCAACCTCGACGTGCTGCCGCCACCGCCGCCGCCGCCGCCCCCGCCGCCGGAGCCGCAGGAGAAGCCGCCGGAGCCGAGCCCCGAGGCGCCAACGCCCAACCCCGAACCGTCGCCGAAGCCCGACGCGCCGGCACCGATGCAGATCGATGGCCCGGCCCAGGCCGGCGCCGATGCCTTCGGGCTCAGTTCGGGCAAGGGCGGCGGCATCGGCGCGCCGGGTGGCACCGGCACTTGCGTCGGCACCAATTGCGGCGGTGTCGTCGGCGGCACGTTCAGCGACGGCTTTTATCGCCGTGCCCTGTCCGACGCGCTGCAGCGCGAGATCGAGCGCAACCGCAAGCTCGGCCGCATGGTCTTCTCGGCGTTCTTCCTGGTCACCATCGGCCCCGATGGCCGGGTCACCAAGGTGACGCTCGACCAGTCGAGCGGCGATTCCGAGCGCGACCAGCTCCTGCTTTCCACCATCGAGGGCGCGCGCGGGCTCGATGCGCCGCCGCGCTCGGTGAAATTCCCGCAACGCATCAAAGTCACCGGCAAGCGCTCGGTCAGCTGACAAGGACGCAACGATGCTTCGATCGACCCAGCGGTTCCTGAAGAACCCCCTGCCGACAGCGGCGCTGGCCATGCTCGCGCTGGCAGTGCCGGCCCATGGCCAGGAAGCGGCGCCCGCCGCGGCAGCGACGACGCCCTCCGACAGCGCCATGGTCAACCTCGTCCGGGCACTGGTGGCGCAGAAGCTGATCTCGGCCGAACAGGGCCAGGCGCTGATCGCCCAGGCCGAGGCTGAAGCCGCCCAGGCCCGCGCCGCGCCGGCGCAGGGCCTTGCCTCAGCGCCGCAGGGCACCATCCGCGTGCCCTATGTGCCCGAAACGGTGCGCAACCAGATCAAGGAAGAGCTGAAGCGCGAAGTCCTTGCCGAAGCCAAGGCGCAGAATTGGGCGTCGCCCGATGCCGCGGCGCCGGACTGGACCCGCCGCATCACCATCGGCGGCGACATGCGCGTCCGCTATTTCGGCGAATTCTATTCCAACCAGAACAGCAACCAGATCGTCGATTTCGAACAGATCAACCTGCAGGGGCCGTTCGACGTCTTCAACAGCCCGGTGCTGCCGTTCCTCAACAGCCGGCAGAACCGCAACACCGCCGATATCCGACTGCGCCTCAATATCGGCGCGCAGATCACCGATCGGCTCGGCGTCGAATTGCAGCTCGCCACCGGCGACGATCGCTCGCCGATCTCGATCTCGGACTCGCTGGGCGGTGGCCTCCGCCCGCGCAACTTCTGGGTGCAGCGCGCTGCCATCCTGGCGAAGCCGACCGACTGGAGCCGCGTCTGGGTCGGCCGCTTCGCCAACCCGTTCACCTCGACGGCGCTGACCACCGAGCGCGTCGCGCTGATGTTCGACAACGATCTCGCCTTCGACGGGGTTGCCGGCGAGGCCAACATCGGCAAGGCGCTCAATCAGGATTTCAACGCCACGCTGCGTGGCGGCCTGTTCCCGATCGATTTCGGTGGCCGCAACTTCCCGAGCACCGACCAGAACAAGCGGGCCTTCCCGGCGCGCTACCTGATCTCCGGTCAGCTCGAGCTCGAACACAAGTTCGGCGAGATCGATGCGCTGGCGTCGGTGGCCTATCACTCGTTCAAGGGCGTGCAGGGTCAGCTTTCGGAACCCTGCCTCGTCTATCTCGGCGCCGTCGAATGTTCGACCGACGGCTTCCGGCCGAACTTCATCCGCAAGGGCAATACGCTGTCGCCGCTGCGCCGCATCGCCGTCGATCCGACCTTGCCGGCCGGCCAGGTACAGCCGCAGCCGCAGTTCTTTGCGCCGACCTTCGGCTTCGAAGTGCTGCACCTGTCGGGCGAAGTCACCTTCCCGGTGTTCGGCCGCGCCGGCGTCCGCATCAGCGGCCAGTACGTCAACAACCTCGCCTTCCGCCGCGCCGACACCTGCAGCAACGGTGTCGCCGGTCAGCCGTTCAACAATGGCGGCAGCGATGGCGACGGCAACATCTGTTCGACCAGCAACCCGACCAGCTTCATCGGCGGCAACCAGGGCTATCAGGTCGGCATCCAGCTCGGCACGCCGAAGATCAAGACCCGCGGCGACTGGTCGGTCAACCTCGGCTACCGCTATTTGGAATCCGACGCAGTGCTCGACAGCGTTACGGATTCGGATTTCCATCTCGGCGGCACCAACTCCAAGGGCTTCATCGTCGGCGCCGATATCGGCGTTGCCAAGAACCTGGTCGTTGGCGCGCGCTTCCTGAGCGGCAATGAAATCGCCGGCGATCCCTTCGCCATCGATGTCGTGCAGATCGAAATGGTGGCGAGCTTCTGATGCGCACCCTCGCTCCCCGCAATACCTTGATCATCGGCACGCTGCTCGCCGCGGCGCTGGTGATCGCGCCCGCCGCTGCCCAGACTCGGCGCGCCGCCAAGCCCGCCCAGCCGCCGGTCACCGCCGCGCCGGCCGAGCCGGCAGGACCGACAGAGGCCGAGCAACTGGCCAACGCCATCGCCCAGCTCAACGCCGCCCGCGCCGAACTGCAGCAGTTGCGGCCAATCGTGGCGCAGGCCGAGGCGGACAAGGCCGTTGCTACCGAACTGCGTGCCCGCAACGATCGGCTGGTGACGATCGCCCGCGATCTGCTCGGCGCCTATGAAGCGCGCTATGGCAAGACGACCCGGTTCGCGCCGTTCAACCGGGCGCGGGTGAAGTTCGAGGAAGAGCTGCAGAAGACCGGCGACGCCATCTACCAGAACCAGGCGGACGCGGCGGCAGTGCGCACAAACGAGGTTAACGCCGAACCGGCGGCGGCCGAGCCGGCGGCGAAACCGCAGTAACTGTCACGAAACCGCCGTATCCCGGATGTCCGGGTGCAGCGGGGCCTGGAATTGACGAGTGGAGAGCCTGTCGTGAACGCGTACGTCGCCCCAGAGCTTTCGGCATCGCCCGAGGCTCCCGCCCGGCCGCAGGCGCCGACCCGGCTGCTCGCCGGCGCTGGCCGCCTGCTCGTCGGCGCCAGCGCCATCGCGCTGGTCACCGGGCTGTCGATCTCGCCGGCGGCGGCACAGCTGGCGCGGATGCGCGCGGCGTCGGGCGTCGGCATCACCCCGGCTGCCACCGCCGCCGCCGCGGCGCGTCCGGCCGGCACCGGCATCGTCCGCCCGGTCACCCGCCAGGAAGCGCTGGATCGTGCCGCCGCGCTGCGCAGCCGCGCTGACCAGGTCCGCAGTTTCGTCGTTTCGGCGCGCGATGCGGCGCTGCTGGCCACGCGCACCAACCCTGGCAACGGTCTTGTCGCCAGCGGCCTGTCGCCGATCGCGGCGGTTCGCGACGCCATCCAGAAGTCGCAGAGCACCGATGCCGCCGTGCGCGCCCAGGTGCCCGGCATCCTCGCCGGCCTGACCGCGGCCCGCGATGCCAGCGGCACCGCCACCTGGCAGAACGTCGGCCTGCCGACGCAGACCATGGACGGCAGCCGCGTCATCGTCGGGCTGGTGCAGACCGACCCGCGCGCCATCGCCAGCTGGGACCGGTTCGACATCGGCAGCCAGACGACGCTGCGGGTGACGCAGCAGCTGAACGGCGTCGATCAGCCGGGCTGGACGCTGGTCAACCGCGTCGGCGGCGCGGTGGCGCCGAGCACCATCCTCGGCCGCATCGAAGCGCCCGGCACGGTCGTGGTGCTCAACAATCGCGGCATCATTTTCGGCCAGGGCGCGCAGGTCAACGCCTATTCGTTCCTGGCTTCCAGCCTCGAGATCGGCTCGTATCTGCAGACGACGAGCAACGCCAATCTGACGCGCTTCGACGCTGCCACGCTGACCTCGCGCAACCTGTCCTTCCTGCAGAACGGCCTGTTCAGCGGCATCGACGCCGCGCCCGGCGAAGCGACGCTGGCGCCACTGCTGTTCTCGCCGCAATATGCCGACGGCAACCGACCGATTTCCGAACGGCCGGCGCTGGAAGGCACGATCACCGTCGATCCCGGTGCCAGCATCACCACCCGTTCGGGCGGCGTGCTGATCCTGGCGGCGCCGACCCTGAGCAATGGCGGTGTGCTCAGCGCCACCAACGGCCAGGTCAGCCTGCAGGCCGGGCGCTTCATCGGCATCGCCGCCTCGACGGGTTCGAGCGAGAGCGTCGATCCGTTCGTCCGCGGCTATGTGCTCAGCACGCTGGTGCCGGGCGTCGGCCAGCCGACGCAGCCGACCCTGACCGGCGACGATGGCAGCATCCTCAACACCGGCCTGATCGAATCGATCCGCGGCTATGCCTCGCTCGGCACCACGATCCAGGGCACGATCACCAGCAGCGGCCTGATCGACGCTACGACCAGCGTGTCGCGCAACGGCAAGATCGGCCTGTTCGCCGGCACCGTCACCCTTTCCGGGAACAGCGACGCCAGCCGCGCCGGCGGTGTGCGCATCCTTGCCGACAACAATGGCGAAGTCATCCCGCAGGGCACACCCGAAACGCCGGCCGACTTCAAGACCTCGCAGATCGTCATTTCGGGCTCCGAAGCGGCGCCGCTGCCCAATGTCTTCACGCTGGGCACCAATGGCTTCATCCTGGCGCCGGGCGCCGAAGTCAGCATCGGCCGTTCGGCCACGGCGGCGATCGAGACGCCCTATGTGTTCCGCAACAGCATTTCGCTGCTCGCCGGCAGCACGATCGACGTCGGCGGCATCAAGGATCTGGAAGTCGACGGCAACCGCAACTTCCTGACCATCAGCCCCGTCAAGCGCAACGAATTGCGCGACACGCCCAATTACCGCGAAACCTCGACCGACGGCAGCTTCACCCTCAACGGCTCGGTGCTCACCGTCGATGTCCGCAAGTCCGGCACCCGCGCCGATGGCGTGCGCTGGATCGGCTCGCCGCTGCTCGAAGCGGGCAGCGCCGTCAGCCAGATCGGCGTCAGCGCGGCGGAACTGCTCACCCGCGGCGGCAACGTCACTCTGGGCGTGGCGCCGGTGCTCGAAGCCGGCAATGCCGCCGATGCCCCGTCGGTGCGGATCGACGCCAGCGCCAGCATCGACATGTCGGGCGGCTGGATCCGCTATACGGCGGCGACCAAGGGCGCCAGCAAGCTGCGCACCGCCGATGGCCGAGTCGTCGATCTCGCCGAAGCCGATCCCAACGACAATTTCGTCGCCATCGTCGATGGCTTTGTCGCCGAACAGCCGCGCTTTGGCCTGTCCAATACCTTCCTCAGCCCGCTGACACCGGCCACCGTCGGCGAACCGGGCTATGACGAGGGCCGCGACGCCGGCCGCCTGATCATCAGCGCCAGCGCCGCCGATGTCGCCGGCCGCATCTTCGGCAATGCCTATGCCGGCCGCGTCCAGATTGCCCAGGGCAGCCGGCCGACCCGGGCGCCGACGACCGAGGCGGGCTATCTGCTCGACAGCCGCAATCTGCAGGCGGCGCGCACCGAGCTGCCGGCCGGCGGCTATGTGCGGATCGGTTCGTTCAGCAGCGACGCCGCGACCCCCGTCGTCGTGCCCGGCGCCGCGATCATCGTCTATCGCGGCCGCCGCACCGGCACGACGCCCTGGCTGCGCGACATGCTGCTGGATGGCGACATGCTCTCGGCGGCCGGGCTTTCCGGCCTGACCCTGCAGAGCACCGGCAGCATCACCTTCGCCGATGCGGCGCTGACCGGCCTCAGCGGCGTGCCGATCGCGACCAATGGCGCCTCGGCGCTGGGCCTCGCCCCCGGCGGCGTTCTGCGCGTCGATTCGGGCCGCTCGATCCTGTTCAATGGCACCATCGAGGCGCCGTCCGGCCAGATCCTGGCGCGCACCTATGAATTCGCCGGGCCGATCCGCAGCGCGACGCCGTTCTTCGGCGATCGGCTGGGCTCGCCGTTCGATACCGCCGACGACCTGCCGGGCGCCTTTGCCGCCGGCCAGGCTGTGCCCGAACGCACCTATGACATCACGGTCACCGGCCTGCTTTCCACCGCCGGCCTGTGGACCAACACGCTGACCGACACCGATCT
>JAIXZK010000307.1 GCA_027489695.1 Sphingomonadales bacterium | reverse complement strand
GATGGCGATGGCGCCGATCGACTGCACCGGCTGCTTGTCGAACTTCGGCGAGAAGCTGGTGCCGCCGTCCTCCGACTTCCAGACGCCGCCGGACGCGGCACCGACATAGAGCGTCACCTTGCCATCGGCGCCCTGGCGCGCGGCAAGCGCGGCGATACGGCCCGACATCTGGGCCGAGCCGATGTTGCGGACGCCAAGGCCGGAAATGCCGGAGACCGGCGCGACGGTGGCGGCGGGCGCCGGGGTCGCGGCGAGCGCGGCGGCGGGAGCAATGGCCAGCGCGGTGCCGGCAAGAAGCAGATTACGGATCATGAGAGTCCCCCGCATTACTTGGCCGCAGCCGGGCTGGCCGGCTGGGCGAACAGGCCGGCCGGCGCGTCGCCATTGGCGGCACCGGTGGCAATGATGGTGCGCTGGCGCTGCGACGCCCCCTGCGGGCCGCTTTCGATCGACATCGGGAAATAGACGCCGCCGACCTTTTCATAATCGCCGAATTCATATTCGGTGACCTGCAGGGCGCCACGCAGGCGCCGCGTCTCGATCATCTTCACTTCCAGCATCGAATCGGGATCGAGCAGATAGACGAATTCATCGCCATCCTTCTGCACCACCTTCACCTTGTAGGTATCGGTGCCGTCGAAATCCTCGCGGCCGAGATAGGTGACGCTGCTGCCATCGGCGGCGGCGCTGAGCAGCGGGCCGCGGATGCTGCCGGTATCGGCAAGGCTGCGCGCCTCGTCGTCGGTCATCCGCTCGGCGTCCTTGCGGCCTTCGAAGGGATTGATCCGCCACGCCGTCTTGCCGTCATAGGCCTGGACCAGCGCCAGGCCCTGCAGCGCCGCATCGACGCGCACCGCGCCGCCATCGGCGCGGACTTCCTTGTAGGTCAGCTGGAAATCGCCGGGGAAGATCAGCTTGCCGTCGAGGCTGACGTTCTTCAGAGCGGCAAAGGCCTCGGCACCGCCACGCGCCTTGAGGTTGCCGGCAACCAGGTCCGCGGCGCTGGGCACCGCTGCCGGGGCCTGCGCCGCCAGTGGCGCGGCTCCCGTCCCTGCCAAAACCAAGGCCAGCAGGCCGGCCCGCACCGTTGCAACGCGTCGCATCCTCACCCCCGCAAACAATTCCGTTGCGACGATTTATGCGTCAACTGTGCTAGGTTCGCAATACTCTTTGCGCGCCATTGCGGTGGCCGCCCGCTTTAGCCACGCACCACCACCGCGGGCGGGCTGTTGCCGTCGAGGATGGTGCGCAGCGCCAGCCGGCCCTGGCTCAGCGCCTTGTCGAGATCGGCGATCGGCACCGGCCGTGCCAGCAGAAAGCCCTGGGCGGCATCAACATCCAGCGCCGCCACCGCCAGCAGCTGCGCTCTGGTCTCGATCCCCTCCGCCACCACTTCCAGGCCAAGGCCGATCCCCATGGTGATCGCAGCACCCAGCACCACCGAGGGCCGGGCGTCCTGCTCGAACTCCAGCAGCGACCGGTCCAGCTTCAGGCGATCGACCGGCAGGCGCCGCAGGCTGGCCAGCGAGGAGAAGCCACTGCCGAAATCGTCGATGGCCACGCGCGCCCCGGCGGCGCGCAGCTTCGCCATCTGCATCGCCGATTGCTGCAGGTTGCGGTGAATGGCGGATTCGGTGATCTCGAAATGCAGACGGCGCACGTCGAAGCCGGCGCTCGCCGCAGCCGCCAGCAGTCGTTCGGCGAAATCCGTCTGCTGCAATTCGAGCGCCGAAATATTGAGTGCCAGGTCGAGCCGATCCGAGCGCGCCGCAATTTCCGCCATGGCGCGCCGCATCACCTGCTCGCGCAGCATGCCGACCTGACCGCTGGCTTCGGCGAGCGCGACCATCCGGCCGGCGGGCGGCGCCAGGAACCCCGGCTGGACCGGCCAGCGCACCAGGGCTTCGACGCCGGTCGCCACCCCGTCGCCCAGCCGGAACCAGGGCTGATAGGCAACACCCGCGGCATCATTGGCGAGAACCTGCACCAGGGCGCGTTCCTGCCGAAGCTGCTCCACCACCGCCTGTTCCTGCTCCGGCGTGAAGCTGGCCACCGGCGGCGACAGCGGATCGCGCGAGGCAAGCAGGGCGAGATCGGCGCGGCGAAACAGGTCGACCGCTGTCGTCGCGTCGGTCGGTGCGCGGGCATAGCCGACTCGGCCTTCGACCTCGATGCGCAGCCCGTCGAGATCGGCGACGCCGCGCATGGCGGTGTGCACCCGCCGCGCCCAATCATGCGCGTCGGCATCGTCGCGAACATCGGCAATGACGGCGAACTCGTCCCCGCCCAGCCGGCCGACAAAGGCGCCGGTGACGGCAGCCTGCAGCCAGATCGCCACCAGGGTCAGCACGCGATCCCCGGTCGGGTGGCCATAGGTATCGTTGATCGCCTTGAAATTCTTGAGATCGCCCAACACCAGCACGGTCATCATGCCGGCCGGGCGCGCCGCCAGCCGGCTCGACAGCGCCTCCTCGAAAGCCCGACGATTGGCGAGACCGGTCATCGGGCAGCGCCGCGCCTCGCGCTCCAGCGCATCGCGCACCGCGGTTTCGCCGGTCACGTCGCGAAGCACGACGAGATGGCCGCTGTCCTCCATGCGAGCAATGTCGATATCGAGGATGCTGCCATCATCAAGGCGCAACACCGTCGCCACATCGGTATTGGCCGCGACCAGCGCCCCGGTACGCGCGATGATCCCGCGCCGGCCCTCGCTGGTCTTCAGGCCGATCCGCGGCGACAGCCGGATCATGTCCTGCCAGGCGGCGCCGACCGGAAACACCGACGGTGGCAGATCGAGCAGCGACCGGAAGCGGTCGTTGACCAGCGCCACCTTGCCATCGGAATCGGTAACCATGACGCCGTGCGACATGAAGCGCAGCGCCGCCGCCAGCCGCTCGGCCTCCGAACGTTTCGCGGCGGCGAGGCGCTCTTGCCCGGCCACCGCCGCAATCAACGCCATGTCCTTGTCATTGCGCGTGACCGCGATGTGGATGCACAGGCCGGTGTAGCCGAGCACGCCGATCGCCGACAGCGCTGTCGCCAGCCCATGGCTGCTGAGCAGGACCGCCACCGCCGCCGCACCACCCAGCACAGTCAATTGTATGGTCGCGGCGCGAACCCGCTCGCTGCTCCATTCCGTGACGACGCCCATGACCGCGACACCGTTCAGCAGCATCAGCACCACGACTTCGAAGGAAACCACGGACAGCGGAGCGAGCACGATCAGCGCCGCCAGGCTGAAGAGGAGCGGGTAGGAACCCCAGGCGTAGAGACGTTCGATCGCCTGCGCCCGCGCCGGCGTCGTTTCGTCCACGGGCCCGGCAATCAGAGCCTGGGCCCGGACGGCCGTGAGGATACAGATCGCGAAACCGCCGAGGTACAGTCCCGCCAGCACCCACGCCAGCGCGGTGGCGATGTGCCATGCCACCCACATCATGACGGAACCATTGACCACAAGGCCGTAAAGAAAGCCGGTCCGGTAGCTGGCAAGGCTTGCCATCGCCGACAGATGGCCCCGGCCATCGTAGCGCGCGCTGGACTTCTGGTCTTGCTCTCGGTTTAGAATGCCGAAAGTTTCACTGGATGACGTCTCGTACATCGCGCGACATGCCCCCCGGCAAGTACCGTTGTTGGTGTCTGCGATTGAATTGCGAAAGCAAGTTAGTACTGGTTAAGAACCTACTATGGTCCTGTGCAACGCGCTGGTCAACCTTTGCCAGCAGCCATTGTGGCGAGCATTTCCCCCATCATCCGGTGCACCATGTTCACCGCCTTCAGCGGGCGGACCATGACCTTGAAGTGGACGATCCTGCCCTCGTCGTCCCAGCGGATCATGTCGATGCCATTGACGGTGATGCCGTCGATCAGCGTTTCGAACTCCAGGATCGCACCATCGGCGTTCGTCCACTCGCCGCGATAGACAAAGGCCGGCCCGCCCAACACCTTGTCGGCACTGGCGAGATATTTGAAGGTGATCTCGCGCCCGCGCTGCGGCGTGTGCACCACCGGGCTTTCGAAGACGACATCGGGGTGCAGCATGTCCCACAAGGCGCCATGGTCGGGCGCCGCGATATGGGCATGCCAGCGTTGCAAGGGCGTCATCGATCCCACTCCCCGTCAATGTCCGGCGGCGTCAGCGGCGCCGATCCCGGACCCTAATCTCCGCCAACAGCGCTACAATGTCACGGGGGCCGAGCGGCCGCCAACCAGATCCGAATAATCCCGCGCCAGGCCACGGGTCAGCTCGCCGACCTCGAAGCGCCACGGGCCGATTTCGGCGAGCGGCGTCACTTCGGCGGCGCTGCCGGTCAGGAAGGCCTGTTCGAAACCCTCCAGCTCCTCGGGCCAGATCGCGCGCTCGATCACCTCGATGCCGCGGCGCCGCGCCAGCGCGATCACCGAGCGCCGGGTGATGCCATCGAGGAAGCAATCCGGCGTCGGCGTATGCAGCACGCCGTCCTTCAGGAAGAAGATGTTGGCCCCGGTCGCTTCCGCCACCTGGCCGCGCCAGTCGAGCATCAGCGCATCATTATAGCCGGCATCCTCGGCGGCGTGCTTCGACATGGTGCAGATCATGTACAGCCCGGCCGCCTTCGATCGCGTCGGCGCGGTATAGGGCGCCGGCCGGCGCCACGGCGCGATGTTGAGCCGAAGCCCCTTGGCCAGCGCCTCGGCGCCGAAATAGGCGCCCCAGGCCCAGGTCGCGACCGCAAGGTGCGGCTTCGTCCGCTGCGCCGAAACCCCCATCTGCTCCGATCCGCGCCAGGCGATCGGGCGGACGTAACCATCGACCAGATTGTTGGCGGCCAGCGTCTCGATACAGGCGGCATCGATCTCGTCGCGCGTCCACGGCAGGGTGAAACCGAGGATCTTCGCCGATTCGATCAGCCGCTGGCTGTGCGCCGAAAGCTGGTAGATGGTGCCGCCATAGGCGCGCGCGCCCTCGAACACCGCGCTGGCATAATGCATGGCATGGGTAAGGACATGGACATTGGCGTCGCGCCACGGCCGCAGCGCGCCATCGAACCAGATGAAGCCGTCACGATCGTCGAAAGTTGCGTCGGTCATCCACCCTACCCCTAATATTGTTCCCAGGGACCACGCCGCGGCAGTCAATTTCTTGCCATCGGCTAAGCCTTGGTGCAAGATATGTCAACATGACTGTCCCAAATCGCCAGCCGCCCCGCCCGGCCCCCGCCCGCACCGCGCTGCCGCCGGTGACCGCCTCGCCGCTCTATCT
>JAIXZK010000031.1 GCA_027489695.1 Sphingomonadales bacterium | reverse complement strand
ACACGGTTGTCGAGACGGCGTTCAAGAACAAGACGCAGGTGCTGGTGCAGGTGCGCAAGGATGGCACCAGCGGCGCCGCCGACGACGCCATTTTCGCCTGTTCGATGTGGGTGGGCGAACTGAGCGTCAACTTCGCCACCAACGGCGTGGTGGGCGGCAGCGTCAAGTTCGAACCAGCCGCCGCGCCGACCATTCCGCTGACCCTGGTCTGATCCGGTGGCGGGCGAGGAAGGGGCAGCGCCGGCAGCTGCAAACGAGCATCGCGGCGAAGTCGCCATCGACCTGAACGGGCACCGGTTTGTGCTGCTGCCGACGTTCGAGGCGGTGGCGGCGATCGAGTCGCAGATCGGCCCGGTGATGGCGCTGGCGCGGCGGGGGATGGGCAACCCGTCCTCGCTGGAACTGCGCGAGCTGGCGGTGGTGATCACCGAAGGCATGCGGGCGTGGGGCAAGCTGCACAAGGACACCGGTTCCGCCAATGCCGGCGTGGACAAGGTGCAGCGGATGATCTTCGATGCCGGCATTCCGACGGCGGTGATGCCTGTGATGCGGTTCCTGGAACAGGCCATCACCGGCGGGGCCAAGCCGACGCCGGGAAAAGCCTGAGGGCCGGGCGGGGCGGGGCGGACACGGACGAATATCCGTTCCGCAAGCTGCTCGGCCACGCGCTGGCCCATCTGCACTGGACGCCGGCGACATTCTGGGCGGCGACCAACCACGAGCTGCAGGCCGCAAATGAGGCGGTGGAAGCCGCCAACAAGGCGCGCAGCAGGCAATAACCAAGGATGACCCATGGTCGAAGATCGCGAAATTCTGCGGGCGCTGCTGCGGTCGCTGGCCGGGCTTCATCGGGCGCTGACGGGCGAGCCGATGCGCTATTCAGTGACGGACAGCGAGGGCAATACCATCAACGTCGCGGAACCAGGTCCGACGGTGACTTTAGCGCGCTGCGGATGTTTTCGGGCAGATTGCCCCAGACTGCCATCAACAGCTGAGTCCGCTCATGCAGACGTGCCACCAGGGCATTGATTGCTTCGGCGGTCGGCCAACTGCCAGCGTCGATGACAACGGAGGTAAGCGAATGGCTTGCCGCCTCGGGCATCTGAATTTCTGTATTGCTGAAGGTGAACTCCAACGGACGAAGCTGCAACGCGCTCTGCACGCGGGTGAACACTGCGAGCAGCTGCTTTAACTCAGCCCTGGTTTCTTCCAGTGCCGCGCGGGCAGCAAGATAGGCGTCGACGGACATCAGGACTCCTCGGTGGCAAGAGCTTTGGCGACGAGGCGGCGGATTGCTTCGGGACGATTTGGCAGGTCAGCTTGACCACGACGCCAATCGTCGATGCTAGCCAACATCGCGTTGGAGAAGCGCACGTGCTGGTCTGCGGTGTCTGCCGGCGGGCGCCCGCGGCGGGGCTTTTGGGGGGCACTTGACATTGCAAGTTTGTTAGTCGCATAAAAGGCGGGCCACGGCAAGGGGTAGGATCCTCGTCGCGGCCCTGACCACAACCGTTTCGGAGGAACGATCATGGCTGATCCGGGGATTACCCGACGCGGGGTTATCGCGTCATCTGCAATCTTGGCGCTGACAGCGGCGGTCGCGACAACCGGGGCCGGCGAGTTCGGTACCCTGCTCGAGCGCTGCCGGCTGCTGGAAGGCGAGATCAAGGCGGCATCCGGCGAACGGCTGCACCAGCTGTGCGAGCTGGAAGACACGATGCACGACCGGCTGGCGCATCTGCCGGCGCCGGACGTGGCCGGGGTTCGGGACAAGTTCCGGCTGCTGTTCGGCGATGGCGAGAAGGTGTGGCGCGCCGCCGGCTGGGATTGGTCGGATGGCATCCTGGCCGATCTGGAGCGGCTTTCGTGAGCGGCGTCGCGCTGGCCGTGCGGCCGTTTGATTTCGAGGGGCGAGGCGTTCGTGTCGTCGAGCAGGATGGCGAGCCTTGGTTCGTCGGCCGTGACATCTGCGAGGCGCTGGAAATTCAGGTCCCGCAGCGCGCTTTCATGCGGGTGCCCGAGGACGAAAAGGGTGTTCTCATTGTGAACACCCCTGGCGGGCCGCAGCAGGTGGTGACGGTCAACGAACCCGGCATGTACCGCCTCGTGCTGACCAGCCGTACCAGCGCGGCCGAGCGGTTCAAGACTTGGGTGGTGCGGGACGTGCTGCCGGCGATTCGCAAGCACGGGGTCTATGGCCAGCCGGCGAACGACGTCGGCGCGTTGCAGGCGACGGTGGCGCGGCTGGCGCAGCAGGTGCACGATCTGCAGGGCGTGGTGGCCGGGTTGATGCCGAAGGCCGAGGCGCTCGACCGGCTGGTCGGCCGCGGCGGGGTGATCACCCGGGCGGCGCGGACGCTGAACCATCTGGCCAGCGTGGGCGCGGCGCAGGCGAGGGGCGAGCCGGAGACGGTCGCGCGGCTGGCGCTGCCGGGACCGGACGGCCGGCGGCTGCATGTATCGGAACAGGCGGTGCTGAACGCAATGCGCCACGCGGCAACCGGCAATCAGGCGACGCTGACCAACGCCGACCTGGCCGAGATTACCAGCATGAGCCGGCGGCAGGTGAATTACGCGCTGCGAACGCTATCGGAGCTCGGGTACATCAGCCGGCATTTCGAACCGGGTGGTCCGCCGACGACATATCTGCACCTGCCGGCCGGGGGATGACCGGCCGGCAAAAGCCGGCGCCGCCTTCCGAACCATGGCCCGACCCGGACAAGCCACCTGAGCCATGGCCGGGTGACGAGCCGGTGCAGCCTTGGCGCGAAGACTATTTCGGGGGAACGACTGATTGAGCCTTAACCGCGTCGGTCAACTGGTCGAGGCTGGCCAGTATCTTGCGCGTGTCCGTCGTGCGGCCCCCCATGTCGAAGGCCAGCGCGAACATTGTCGGCAACACGCCGAGAGCCAGGGCGAAGGCGGAACTGCCCACACCGCCGCCGGAAGAGCCGAGCGAGACGAATAGCAGCAGCCCAGCCAGAACGTTGGCGAGGATGGCTATTGCCCAGAAAAATCCACGCATCACGATTTCCCTTTCCGAACGAAGTAACCAGCAACCGAGGGAGCGATCCTTTCGGTTGCTTAACCGTAGGGGTAGCAGATGGCCGCAGCAGATGAACAGGCGCTGCGGCTGCTGATTGCAGCCAATACGGAACTGGCGCGCAAAGAGCTCGACAAGCTGGACGCCAGCCTGAAGAACACCAGCGAGAATGCGGACGGCACTAGCGACCAGGTGAAAAAGTCGTTCGCCGACATGGGCAGCGCGGCCGACGCAGCGAAGGGTTTCGTCGTCGGGTTCCTTGCCAGCCTTTCCATCGAGGCGGTGGCCGGGTTCGGCCGGGCGATCCTGGACTTTGCCGACAATCTGGATGCCGCCGCCGAAAAGGCCGGGCTGAGCGTCGAGCGGTACCAGACGCTGCAGGAGGGGCTGCGGTCGCTGGAAGTCGATGCCGAGAAGGTCGATCAGATTTTCGGCCGGTTGCAGGACACGCTGGGTGCCGTGCAGTCGGGCACGGCAGCGGCCGGCACCGTGGAAGTTCTCGACAAGATGGGGATCACCGCCCGCATCCTGAACGGCGAGATCACCAACACCGGGCAGTTTCTGGACGCGATCGCGGGCAGCGCCAAGAAGTTCAACACCGAAGCCGAGTTCACCGCCGCTGTTGTAGATCTGGTCGGCCGGAAGGTCGGCATCGATCTGGCGAACGCCCTGAAGGATGGCGGCGCCGAGTTGAAGGCGCAGGAACAGCGGTTTCGCGAAACTGGCGCGGTGATCGACGGCGAATTAATCACCAAGCTGGCCGATGCCAACGAGGCCATTGACCAATTTGCCAGCAAGACCAAGGCGCGGCTCGCGATCTGGGCGGCCGGCGTGATCCCGTCGTTGAACATCGTCGGCCAGGCGTTCGCCGGCATCGCGCGAATTTACGAGAACGAAGGACTGGTGGCGGCGCTGTTTTCCAGCGACGAGAAGCGGTACCAGGCCGGGACCAACGCCGGCTACAAGGCGCTGCTGGAACGGCGGGTGAAAGAGGCCGAGGCCTCGCTGAAGGAAGCCGAGGCCCTGCGCCGGGCGGGCGGCGCGCTCAATGAGTTGAAAGGCGGCTCCATTCCCGAAATCGGGGCGCGGCAGGGCAAGCTGCGCGCGGCGCGGGCGTTGCTGGCGGAGTTCAACGACAAGAACCTGAACGCCCGATTCCCGGTGCCGACCTTTTCGGATGGCGTCGGCACTAGCGTGGTGGACGCCCCCGAGATCGTCGTCACCGCCGGCAGGCAGCGCGCGGGCGGGCGGGCAGGGAGCCGGGCGGCGACCCGGGCGCAGCCGCGGCAGTTGACGCCGGCGGAGATCCGCGCGGGGTTCGGGGACAAGAAGCCGGGGGATGTGGCGCAGCTGGGGCCGTCGCTGATCAACCAGGGCCCGTTGATCGATCTGGCGAGCATCCAGACCGGGCCGCTGGACGATCTGATCGCGCAGCTGCCGGAGCTGACCAAGGAATTCGACGCGGCCGATGCCGCGGCGCTGGATTTCAGCCGCAACCTGACCGCCGGTTTCGCCGCCGCCATCGTGCGCGGTGACAGCCTGGAGGATGTGGTGGCCGGGCTGGGGCAGCGGTTTGCCGAGCTGGCGCTGAACAGCGTGTTCGACGCGCTGATCGGCGGGGCGCTGAACTCGCTGTTCGGCGGGATTTTCGGCGGGATCGGCGGCAGCATTTTCGGCGGCGCGTTCGCGGCCGGCGGCAGCCCGCCGGTGGGCAAGGTTTCGCTGGTCGGCGAGCGCGGGCCGGAATTGTTCGTCCCGCGCGTGCCGGGGACGATCATCCCGAACGACAAGATCGGCCTGGGCGGCGGTGGCGGCACGGTGGTGCAGAATTTCGACCTGCGCGGCACGATCATGACCGAGCAGCTGTACCGCGACATCGAGGCGCGGGGGCAGCAGGCGGCGCGCGACGGGGCGATGGGCGGGCGGTTGCTGGCCGATGGCGACCAGAAGCGCGCCCGGCGCCGCAAGCTGAGGGGCTGAACCATGGCAGTGGTGGCGATCCAGACGACGCCCGGGTATCGCAGCGCGACCCCCATCTACATCGATGCCGATGTGCAGCAGACGACGCCGCTGGGCGGCGCCGGCACGCGCATCCAGCGCCTGGGCAGCCGCTTCGCGCTGGAGGTGGAGTTTCCGCCGATCGAGGAAGGCGCGGCAATCGCGGCGCTGGCGGCGGACCTGATCCGCGGCCGGCGCGACGGCGCCTCTTACCCATGGCCGCAGCCGGGCCTGACCAACACCGCCACCGGCACGCCGCGGGTGAAGGGCGCCGGGCAATCGGGCAATTCGCTGGCCGTCGACGGCTTTGCCACCGGCGCCAGCGTGAAGAAGGGGCAGTTCTTCAGCGTCATCGCCAATTCGCGGTCCTATCTGTATTTCTGCACTGCAAATGCCAACGAGATTTCGGGCGAGATCGGCATTCCGATCTGGCCGATGATCCGCGCCAGCCCGGCCGACAATGCCCTGGTGGAGTT
>JAIXZK010000226.1 GCA_027489695.1 Sphingomonadales bacterium | reverse complement strand
GCGGCGAAAGCCCGCAGCGGCTTGCGGCTGAACGCCGCCCGCAATCATGCCTATATGGACGATGTGACGCTGCCTCCCGCCATTGCCGACTGGTTCACGAAGCGCGGCTGGGCGCCGCGCCGGCACCAGCTGGCGATGCTCGACGCCGCGGCCGAGCATGTGCTGCTGGTCGCCCCCACCGGCGCCGGCAAGACGCTGGCCGGGTTCCTGCCGACGCTGGCCGAGCTGGCGGCGGCGCCGGGCGAGGGGTTGCACACGATCTATGTGTCGCCGCTGAAGGCGCTGGCCGCCGATGTGCAGCGCAATCTGCTCACCCCCATCGCCGAGATCGGCCTCGATATCCGCGTCGAGACGCGCACCGGCGACACCTCGTCGGATGCCAAGAAGCGTCAGCGCGAGCGGCCGCCGCAGATATTGCTGACGACCCCGGAGAGCCTGGCGCTGCTGGTTTCCTATCCCGACAGCGCGATGATGCTGGCCGGCGTGCGGCGGGTGATCGTCGATGAAATCCACGCCTTTGCCACCTCGAAGCGCGGCGACCAGCTGAGCCTGGCCCTGTCCCGCCTGCAGGCGATCAGCCCCGACATGCGCCGCACCGGGCTTTCCGCCACCATCGCCGATCCGGAAAGCTGGGCCGGCTGGCTGGCGCCCGACGCCGATGCCGCCAGCGTCCGCATCGTCACCGGCGATCCCGGCGCGCCGGCGGTGATCGAGCTGCTGCTGCCGGAGGATCGCATCCCCTGGGCCGGCCACAATGGCCGCTGGGCGGCGCGCGCCGTCATGCGGCGGCTGGAGGCGGCGCGGCTGGCCATCGTCTTCGTCAACACCCGCGCCGTCGCCGAACTGGTGTTCCGCGATCTCTGGGCGGAGAACGACCAGAGCCTGCCGATCGGCATCCACCATGGCTCGTTGAGCGCGGAGGCGCGCCACAAGACCGAGGCGGCGATGGCCTCCGGGCGGCTGCGCGCCATCGTCGCCACCGCCAGCCTCGATCTCGGCATCGATTGGGGCGATGTCGATCTCGTCATCCAGATGGGGGCGCCCAAGGGCGCCTCGCGGCTGGTGCAGCGGACGGGCCGCGCCAACCATCGCCTCGACGAGCCGAGCCATGCGCTGATCGTGCCCGGCAACCGCTTCGAATATCTCGAAGCCCTGGCCGCCTGCGATGCAGTCCGGGAAGGCGAGCTCGACGAGGATCGCTTCCGCCCCGGCGGGCTCGATGTGCTGGCCCAGCATATCGTCGGCTGCGCCGCGGCCGCGCCGTTCCTCGCCGACGAGCTCTACCGCGAAATTCGTGGCGCCGCCCCCTATGCCGGCCTGGCGCGCGAGGAATTCGACCGCGTGCTCGATTTCGTCGCCACCGGCGGCTATTCGCTGAAGGCCTATGATCGCTTCCAGCGGCTGCGGCAGGACCGCGACGGCCGCTGGCGGCTGACCCATCCGCGCCTCGCCGCCCAGCACCGCCTCAACGCCGGCACCATCGTCGAGGCGGTGCAGATGAACGTCGTCTTCGGCAACAAGCGCGGCGGCCGGCGCTTCGGCCAGGTCGAGGAATGGTTCGGCGGGCAACTCCGCCTCGGCGACTCTTTCATGTTCGCAGGCCAGGTGCTGGAAGTCACCGGCTTCGACGGCCCCGACATTTACGTCCGTCTCGGCCGCGGCGAGCCGATGGTGCCGACCTATGTGGGCGGCCGCATGCCGCTTTCGACCAACCTCGCGGCGCGGGTGCGCGGCCTGCTCAATGCCCCCGATCGCTGGGCGGAAATGCCCGCCGATGTGCGTGAATGGCTGGAGATCCAGCAATATCGCTCGGCGCTGCCGGGGCATGACGATTTGCTGGTCGAGACTTTCGAGCGCGACGGCCGCTGGTTCCTGGTTGCCTATGGCTTTGCCGGCCGCAATGCCCATCAGACGCTGGGGATGCTGCTCACCCAGCGCATGGCCAAGGCCGGCCTGCAGCCATTGGGCTTTGTCGGCAGCGATTATGTCGTGGCGGTCTGGTCGCTGGAGCGCGTTATCGATCCAGCGCCGCTGTTCAGCCCGGATGTGTTCGAGGAGGAACTGGCCGACTGGCTGGCCGCCTCGCCCTTCCTGCGCCGCGCCTTTCGCGATGTCGCCATCATCGGCGGGCTGATCGATCGCCAGCTGCCCGGCCAGCACAAGACCGGGCGGCAGATGAGCGTGTCGTCGGACCTGATCTACGAGACATTGCGCCGCCACGAGCCCGGCCATCTGCTGCTCACCGCGGCCTGGACCGATGCCCGCGCCAAGCTGACCGAGATCGACCGGCTGGCCTCGCTGCTCGAACTCGCGCAGCGCAAGCTGGTGCTGGTCGAACTCGACCGCGTCTCGCCGCTGGCGGTCCCGGTGCTGCTGGAAGTGGGGCGCGAGTCGGTGCCCGGCGCGGCCGATTCGGCGCTGCTGATCGAGGCGGAGGCATTCTTTCTTGCCGAATCGCCCCCTTGCCCGAACTTCCGTCCCGGCGCATAGCCCGACCATGCCTGTTTCCCTTTCGTTCGCGGGCGAGACCTTGCTGCCGCAGCCGTGCGGCGCGCTGTTCTGGCCGGCGCAGTCGACGCTGTTCGTCGCCGATCTGCATTTCGAAAAGGCCTCGTCGTTCGCGCGCCGGGGCCGGCTGCTGCCGCCCTATGATTCGATCGACACGCTGGCGGCGCTGATCGAGGCGGTGGCGCGGACGCGGGCGACGCGGGTGATCTGCCTTGGCGATTCCTTCCACGATGCCGGCGGGCCGGGGCGGCTGCCGGCGCCGGCGCGGGCGGCGCTGCGCACGCTTACGGCGAGCCTCGACTGGCTGTGGATCACCGGCAACCACGACGACGACGCCGGCGCCGCGCTCGGCGGCCGGGTGATGGCCGAAGCGCAGGCGGGGCCGCTGACCCTGCGCCACGAGGCGGTGCCCGGCGCGCCGGAGTTCGAGCTTTCCGGGCATTTCCACCCCAAGCTTACGGTCAGCATCCGCGGCCGGCGCATCGTGCGGCGCTGTTTCGCGCTCGGCGAAACCAAGCTGATCCTGCCGGCCTATGGCAGCATGACCGGCGGCCTGTGCATCACCGATCCGGCCTTTACCGCCGCGATCGGCCCGCGCCGCGAGGCGCTGGTCGCCGATGCCGGCCGGCTGCTGCGCTTTCCGGTGGCGACGCGCGCCGTCGCGGCCTGACGATTTGCCTCCGGCGGCTGGGGCCGTGGGCCCCAGACCCCATTTCGCTTTATACCATCATCTCAAACAGTTCAGGAAAAGCGGCGACCCACAAAATGGGGTCTGGGGCCTGAGGCCCCAGCCGCCGGAGGCTCTTTTCACCCGGCCTCCAAGCGAATCTCGTCTCCCCCGGTCCGAAATCTGCGGTATCGTGACGGCTGCGATTTGGGGGATTTCATGCGTCGGCGCGGCTGGATCGTGGCGGGAATGGCCGGGCTGCTGGTGCTGGCGGCGGTGCTGGCGGTGCGCGCCGTGCCCGGCTTCGTCCGCGATCGCGCCCAGGCCTGGGTGGCGACCAACCTGCCCGGCAAGGTGCTGGCGATCGGCAACATCGGCTTTGACGTCTGGGAGCTGCGCCTGCGCTTTGGCCGCATCGCCATCGCCGATCGCGCGACGCCGGACCGGCCGCTGGTGGTGCTCGCCGGGCTGCAGCTCGACGCTGCCGCCAGCAGCCTGTGGACCCTGCAGCCGCGCTTCGATCGCGTGCTGGTCACCGGTCCCGCCGTCCATGCCGTGCTGCGCCGTGACGGCTCGCTCAATCTGGCGGAGTTGCTGCCGCCCGACGATGGCTCGCCGCTGCCGCGCGTCTCGATCGCCGAACTGGAGGTCAGCGAGGGCCGGCTGCGCTTCACCGATGCCCGTGGTGCGGTGGCGAAGGACAAAAGACTGCTGCCGATCAACCTGACGCTGCGCGATTTTTCGACCGGGCCCGGCGCCGCCGGCGGCTATCGGGTGACGGCGACCGGCGACGATGGCGAGGCGCTCGACTGGCAGGGCCGGCTGACGGTGGCGCCGCTGGCATCGCGCGGGACATTCCGGGTCATCGGCGCCCGGCTGGCGACGATCGGGCGGTTCCTTGGCGATTGGCTGCCGCTGCGGCTGGCCGGCGGCACGCTGGGCGTTGCCGGCAGTTATCGCATCGCCTTGCCGGCGGCGGCGGGCGACGCAGCGCCGCCGCTGGACTGGGGCATCGATATCGCCCGGCTCGACCTTGCCGATGCCAGCGCGCGGCTGCCGGACGGCACCGGGCTGGCGACGGCGGCGCTGCGGCTCGGGCCGATCCGGGTGCTGGCGAACGATGGCGTTGTCGAAGCCGGGGCGCTGGTGGCGCAGGGCATCGCCGCCACGCTGCCGGGTGGCGAGCGGGCCCGCCTGGGCAGCCTGTCGCTCGCCGCCAGCCGCTATGACTGGCGGCGACGCCAGCTGGCCAGCGGCACGATCGGCATCGATGGAGTCAGCGTCACCGGGCGCGGGCCGGGGGCAGCGACCGTCGCGCTGGCGCGGCTGGCGGTGGCGCCGGGGCAGGTGGCGTTCGGCCGGCGGCATGCCGAGCTGGGGGCGGTGACGCTGGCCGGGCTGCGGCTGCCGCTGCAGCTGCGTGGCGGCATGGTGCAGGTGCCGGGGCTCTGGCCCAGGCGCTCCGGGGGCGGCGCGGGCTGGCGCGGCAGCCTTGCTGCGCTGCGCCTTGGCGATGCCGCGGTGCAGCTGGCGGTGGACCGGCCCGGCGCTGCGCCGGCGCGCTTTGCCGTGGCACCGCTCGATCTGACGCTCGGCGCGCTGGCCAGCGATGGCCACGCACCGCTGCGCCTGGCGCTGGCGGCGCGGATCGACGGGCGGGCGCGGCTGCGGCTGGAAGGCAAGGCGACGGCGGCCGGCGATGCCGACCTGGCCATTGATCTCGCCGATCTGTCGTTGCCGCGGGTCGCCGCGTTGGCGCCGCCGTCGTCGGTCGCGGTGCGCGGCGGGGCCCTGTCGCTGCGCGGCCGGGTGCAGGTGGCGCGCGGCGAGCCCAGTTTCGTCGGTGGCCTTGGCGTTCGCAATCTGGCGGTGGTCGAACGCGCCAATGGCGATCCGCTGGTCGGCTGGTCGACGCTGGCGGTCAGCGGCATGCGCGCCAGCGCGCGGCGGCTGTCGATCGCGCGGGTCAGCGTCGATGGCCTGCTCAGCCATGTGCTGGTGACGCGCGAGCTGCAACTGAACCTGTCCCGCGTCGCCGGCCTGCCGCCGGGGGAGGACGACATCGAGCTGCCGCCGGAATCGGAAGCGCCGCTGCCCGGCGCGGTCGCCCCCACCACCGCCCCTGCCATTGCCGCGAGCGTCGCCGAGGTCGCGGCGGCGCAGACCGAGGCGCAGGCGACGGCGCTGGCGGCGGGGACCATGGATGGCCCCGGCAAGCTGCGCGTCATCGCGCCGGTTGCCAATACCGCCAGCGCCGCCGCCGAATTGCTGCCGGTATCCGTCGCCCGCGTCGATGTCCGGCGCAGCAACATCATCTTCACCGACCAGTCGATCGACCCGCATTTCCAGGTGCGGATCGAGGATTTCGCCGGCGTCATCCTCGGCCTGTCGAACCGGCCGGGGACCCAGGCCCGCTTCGCGCTGCGCGGCTTCGTCGGCGATCGCTTCGCCGAAGCGACGCTGGCCGGCCGCGCCAATCTGTTTGCCTATGACAAGGATACCGATCTCGTCGCGCGCTTCCGCAACATCGAACTGCCGCTGCTCAATCCCTATTCGGGGCGGTTTGCCGGCTATGACGTGGCGCGCGGCAAGCTGACGACGGAGATCCACTGGCGGATCGTCGATCGCCGGCTCGATGCCCAGCACCATCTGCTGGTCGATCAGCTGCAATGGGGCGCCGCCACCGGCAGCAAGGACAAGGTGCCGCTGCCGATCCGGCTGGCATCGTCGCTGCTCAAGGATCGCAACGGGCTGATCACGCTCGACCTGCCGGTGAAGGGCACGCTCGATGATCCCAAGTTCCGGGTCTGGCCGATCGTCTGGCGCATCTTCGGCAATCTGATGGGCAAGATCGCGCTGGCGCCGTTCAAGCTGCTCGGCTCGATCTTCGGCGGGGGCGGCGGTGACGAGGTGCAGTTCGTCGGCTTCGCCCCCGGATCGGCGGCGCTGTCGGAAGACAGCGGCAAGGTGCTGGCCAAGCTCGCCGCCGGCCTCGCCGACCGGCCCGAGATCAACCTCGACATCCCCGCCGGCGCCGCCGGGCGCGAGGATGCCGCGGTGCTGGCGCGCACGCGCCTGGAGGCGGCGGTGCTGGCGACGAAGGGCGGCAAGGCCGCGGCGGACTATGCCGCGCTGGCGCCTGACAGCCGCCGCGACCGCTTGCGCGCGCTGTTCAAGGCGAAGACCGGCAAGGGGCCGAAATTCCCCGATGATCTGCCCGGTGGTGACGCGAAGCTGTCGGCGCAGAGCGACTGGCTGGAGGCGCAGTTGCTGCCGCGCTTCGCGCCCGATGCCGCCGCGCTGGCGGCATTGGGGGCGGCGCGAGCCGATGCGGTGAAGACAGCGCTGCTTGCCGCGGGCGCGCTGGCGCCGGAACGGGTGTTCGTCAACACCGCGCTCGCCGTGGCGCCGGCGGCCGATGGCGGGCTGCGGATGGAGCTGAAGATCCGCGAGTGAGACGGCGGCTCGCGCCTTGTTGCCCGCGTCGCCGCCGGCTAGCCTCCCGCCCATGCGTTCCCTGATCCTCGCCCTGCTGCTCTCCGCCCCGGCTTTTGCGCAGGCGCCGCCGCCCGATGCCGAGCGGGCGCGCTGGGCGAAGATTGCCGCCGGCGTCACCATCGTCCGCGACGATTTCGGCATCGCCCATGTCGCCGGGCGCACCGATGCCGATGCGGTGTTCGGCATGATCTATGCCCAGGCCGAGGATGATTTCCCGCGCGTCGAGACCAATTACATCAACGCCCTCGGTCGTCTCGCCGAAGCGGAAGGCGAGGCGGCGCTGTTCCGCGACCTGCGCATGCGGCTGTGGATCGACGAGGAGGACCTGAAAGGCCGCCACGCCGGCGCCCCCGACTGGCTGCGGGCGCTGACCGGGGCCTGGGCCGATGCGCTGAATTTCTATCTCGCCACCCATCCGGCGGTGAAGCCCCGGGTCATCACCCGTTTCGAACCCTGGATGGCGCTGGCGTTCAGCGAAGGCAGTATCGGCGCCGATTATGAAGGCGTCTCCATTCCCGGCGTCGCGGCCTTTTACGGGCGGATTCCGGAAGTGGCGGTTGCGGCGCCGGATCGGCTCGCGGCGCCCGCGCTCGCGCTCGATCGACTCGCGGCGCCCGCGCTCGCGCTCGATCGACTCGCGGAGCCAGCCGGGTCGAACGGCTTCGCCATCGCGCCGTCGCACAGCGCCAGCGGCAAGGCGCTGCTGCTGATCAACCCGCACACCAGCTTCTATTTCCGGTCGGAAGCGCAGGTGCGATCGGGCGACGGGCTCGGCGTCTATGGCGCTTCCACCTGGGGGCAGTTCTTCGTCTATCAGGGCTTCAACGATCATCTTGGCTGGATGCACACGTCGAGCGGCGTCGACACCGTCGATGAATTCGCGCTGGATGTGCGCAAGGAGGACGATGGCAGCTTTTCATGGCGCGACGGCACCAATTGGCGGCCGTTCGAAACCCGCGCCGTGACCTTGCGCTATCGCCGGCCGGACGGGACGATGGCGGCGCGCAGTTTCACGACCTGGGCAACGCCGATGGGGCCGATCACCCGCGCCGAGGGCAAGCGCTGGATCGCCACGGGGCTGATGTTCAAGCCGGTCGAGGCGCTGCAGCAAAGCTATCTGCGCACCAAGGCGAACAGCCTCGGCAGCTATCTGCAGGTGGCGAAGCTGCGCGCCAATTCGTCGAACAACACGCTGGTCGCGACCGACGAGGGCCGCATCGCCTATCTCCACCCGCAATTCGTGCCGGTGCGCGATCCGCGCTTCGACTATACGAAGCCTGTGGATGGCAGCGACCCGGCGACGCGCTGGCGCGGCGAGCATGACATCGAGGAGCTGCCGCAGGTGATCGACCCGGCCAATGGCTGGGCGATGAACGTCAACAACCGGCCCTGGACCGCGGCGGGCGCCGATTCGCCGCGGGCGGATCGCTTTCCCAAATATATGGACCAGGCCGGCGAGAATGCCCGCGAGGATCATGCCATCGCGGTGCTGACGGCGACGCCGAAGTTCAGCCTCGATAGCCTGTTGGAAGCCGCCTATGACCCGCACCTGACGGCATTCGCGCAGCTGGTGCCGACGCTGGTTGCCGCCTTCGATCGCCTGCCCCCAGCCGACCCGCAGCGTGCCGCACTGGCGGCGCCGGTCACGGCACTGCGCGGCTGGGACCATCGCACCGGCGAGGCCTCGGTACCGATGTCGCTGGCGGTGATGTGGGGCGAGGCGATGGCGGCGCGCTTCAAGGCAGCGGCAAAGGCCGATGGCGCCTATCTGATCGATTATCTGACGACCGTTCCGACCGATGCCGAGCGACTGGCGGCGCTCGATGCCGCGGTTGCCCGGCTGACGAAGGATTTCGGCCGCTGGGCGACGCCCTGGGGCGAGATCAACCGGCTGCAGCGGCTGACCGGCGATCTGGTGCAGCCGCATGATGATGCGAGGCCCAGCCTGCCGATCGGCATGGCGTCGGCGAACTGGGGCGCGCTGGCCAGCTTCGGCGCCGGGCCCTCACCCGCGACGAAGCGCTGGTACGGCAGCTATGGCAACAGCTTCGTCGCCGTGGTCGAGTTTGGCGACCGGGTGCGGGCCCGCGCCATCTCGGCCGGCGGCCAGAGCGGCGATCCGGCCAGCCCGCATTTCTTCGACCAGGCCGAGCGCTACCGTGCCCATGATTTCCGCCCGGTCTATCTGACCGGCGACGACCTCAGCGGCCATGTCACGCGCCGCTATGCGCCAGGGGAAGCGGCGGCGCCGTGAGGCGCGGGCCGGGGAGCTCGACTTTGACTTCGGGGGCGGGCCGCTGTACGTGATCCTGTACGGAGTCCGGCCATGATCCATGTCAGCTACACCGATCTGCGCAAGAATCTCGCCGCCTATATGGACCGGGCGAACGATGATCGCGACCATGTCTTCATTACCCGCCAGGGCAAGGAGCCGGTGGTGATGATGGCGGCAAGCGAGTTCGCCGGCTGGATGGAGACGGTCCATCTGCTGAGCAATCCAAAGAATGCCGAGCGGCTGCTCGAGTCAATCGCCGATGCCGATGCCGGCAAGTTCGTCGAGCATGACCTGACGCTGTGAACCTGCAATTCACCGCGGCTGCCTGGGAAGATTATCGATATTGGCAGCGTCAAGATCCAGCGATGATCGAGCGCATCAACGCCCTGCTGTCCGACGCGATGCGCGATCCCTTTCGCGGTATTGGCAAACCCGAACCCTTGCGGGGCGAGCTGAGTGGCTGGTGGTCGCGGCGCATCACCGCCGAGCATCGGCTCGTCTATCGTTGCACCGGAAAGGGCGGCGACCAGCGCCTCGAAATCGTGCAGTGCCGGGATCACTATTGATGTCCGGTTGGCGCGGGTCCCCACCCGATTGACTCCACCCCCGCCAACTCCTACACAGCACGGCTCGACAGCTGTTCGGGACATGGGGTGTTCGCGCAAGCCCCGTACGAATGGGATGGCCGTCGGATTTCGTTGCAGGGCCTGGTGGCCGGATCGCCGTTGCGGCGCCGGACCCGGGCTTTTTTGACGGATGAGCGCTCTTCGGCAGTTTTCCAGTCGGTGAGGCAATTTCTTCATGGCCACCCAGATCAAGCCGCCCCAGGCCGGCACGATTTTCAACGCCCGTCGGCGCATCCGCAAGACCTTCGGCAAGATCGGCGAGGTGGTGCAGATGCCCAACCTCATCGAAGTGCAGCGCGAATCCTACGAGCATTTCCTGCGCTCGCGCCCGGCCGACAATTATGTCTCGGGGCTGGAAAAGACCCTGCGCTCGGTGTTCCCGATCCGCGATTTCGCCGGCACCGCCGAGCTTGATTTCGTCCATTACGAGCTGGAAGACCCGAAGTACGACACCGATGAATGCCGCCAGCGCGGCATGACCTATGCGGCGCCGATGCGCGTCACGCTGCGCCTGATCGTCTTCGAAGTCGACGCCGATACCGAAACCCGCTCGGTGCTCGATATCAAGGAGCAGGACGTCTACATGGGCGACATGCCGCTCATGACGAACAACGGCACCTTCATCATCAACGGCACCGAACGCGTCATCGTCAGCCAGATGCACCGCAGCCCGGGCGTCTTCTTCGATCACGATCGCGGCAAGACCCACGCCAGTGGCAAGTACCTCTTCGCCGCCCGCGTCATCCCCTATCGCGGCTCCTGGCTCGATTTCGAATTCGATGCCAAGGACATCGTCAACGTCCGCATCGATCGCAAGCGCAAGCTGCCGGTGACGACGTTGCTCTATGCCCTCAACTGGAATTCGGAAGAGATCCTCAACCTCTTCTACAACCGCGTCGTCTGGGTCCGCGGCCATGGCAGCCAAGGCGAAGCCGGCTGGGTGGTGCCCTATGTCGAGGCGAACTGGCGCGGCCAGAAGCCGTCGTTCGACGTCGTCAACGGCGAAACCGGCGAAGTCATCTTCCCCTTGGGCACCAAGGTCACGCCGCGCATCGCCCGCAAGGCGGCCGCCGACGGCCTGAAGACGCTGCTGATCCCCACGGAAGAAATCTTCGGCCGCTACAGCGCCTTTGATCTGATCAACGAGCAGACCGGCGAAATCTACATCGAGGCCGGTGACGAGCTCACCGCCGAGAATCTCGAGAAGATCGACAAGTCGGGCCAGACCACCATCGAACTGCTCGACATCGACCATGTCTCGATCGGGCCGTGGATCCGCAACACGCTGATGGCCGACAAGGTCGAGGAGCGCGACCATGCGCTTTCCGAAATCTATCGCGTCATGCGCCCCGGCGAACCGCCGACGCGCGAAACCGCCGAATCGATGTTCTACGGCCTGTTCTTCGACGCCGACCGCTACGACCTTTCCGCCGTCGGCCGCGTCAAGATGAACATGCGCCTCGACCTCGATGTCGCCGACGACATGACCGTGCTGCGCCGCGAGGACATCCTCGAGGTCGTCAAGACCCTGGTCAGCCTGAAGGACGGCAAGGGCGAAATCGACGACATCGACCATCTCGGCAACCGCCGCGTGCGTTCGGTCGGCGAGCTGCTGGAGAACCAGTATCGCGTCGGGCTGCTGCGCATGGAGCGCGCCGTCAAGGAACGCATGTCGTCGGTCGATATCGACACGGTCATGCCCAACGACCTGATCAACGCCAAGCCGGCGGTGGCCGCGGTGCGCGAATTCTTCGGCTCGTCGCAGCTGTCGCAGTTCATGGACCAGACCAACCCGCTCAGCGAAGTCACCCACAAGCGCCGCGTTTCGGCGCTCGGCCCCGGCGGTCTGACCCGCGAGCGCGCCGGCTTCGAAGTCCGCGACGTTCACCCGACGCATTATGGCCGCATCTGCCCGATCGAGACGCCGGAAGGCCCGAACATCGGCCTGATCAACAGCCTCGCCACCTTCAGCCGCGTCAACAAATACGGCTTTATCGAGACGCCGTATCGCCGTGTCGTCGACCACAAGCTGACCGATGACGTCGTCTATCTGTCGGCGATGGAAGAGGCGAAGCACACCATCGCCCAGGCCAATGCCGATACCGGCAAGGACGGCAGCTTCACCGAGGAACTGATCTCGGCGCGCGAAGCCGGCGAATTCCTGATGGCGCCGAAGAACCAGATCACCCTGATGGACGTCAGCCCCAAGCAGCTGGTGTCGGTCGCCGCCTCGCTGATTCCGTTCCTGGAGAACGATGACGCCAACCGCGCGCTGATGGGTTCGAACATGCAGCGCCAGGCCGTGCCGCTGGTGAAGGCCGAATCGCCCTTCGTCGGCACCGGCATGGAAGGCACCGTGGCGCGTGATTCCGGCGCCGCCATCGCCGCCCGCCGCGGCGGCATCATCGACCAGGTCGATGCGACGCGTATCGTCGTGCGCGCCACCGAGGAAGTCGAAGCCGGCAAGTCGGGCGTCGACATCTACACGCTGATGAAGTTCCAGCGTTCGAACCAGAACACCTGCATCAACCAGCGCCCGCTGGTGAAGGTCGGCGATCTCGTTTCGAAGGGCGACATCATCGCCGATGGTCCCTCGACCGAGGACGGCGAACTGGCGCTGGGCCGCAATGCCCTTGTCGCCTTCATGCCGTGGAATGGCTACAATTACGAAGATTCGATCCTGATCAACGAGAAGATCGTCAAGGAAGACGTCTTCACCTCGATCCATATCGAGGAATTCGAAGTCATGGCCCGCGACACCAAGCTGGGTCCGGAGGACATCACCCGCGATATCCCGAACGTCGGCGAGGAAGCCCTCAGGAACCTCGACGAAGCCGGCATCGTCTACATCGGCGCCGAAGTGGAGCCGGGCGATATCCTGGTCGGCAAGATCACCCCCAAGGGTGAATCGCCGATGACGCCGGAAGAAAAGCTGCTGCGTGCCATCTTCGGCGAAAAGGCGTCCGATGTTCGCGACACTTCGCTGAAGCTGCCGCCGGGCGTTGCCGGTACCGTCGTCGAAGTCCGCGTCTTCAACCGCCATGGCATCGACAAGGACGAG
>JAIXZK010000106.1 GCA_027489695.1 Sphingomonadales bacterium | reverse complement strand
CGCAGGTTCAACGGGCCATCATGGGTGAAGGCTTGGCCATTACGCCCCGATCGCGTGGGCAGCACGCAATCGAACATGTCGACGCCGCGGCAGACGGAGCCGACGATATCGTCCGGCTTGCCCACCCCCATCAGATAGCGCGGCGCGTCCTCGGGCAATTGTCCGCAGGCATAATCGAGCACGCCGAACATCGCCGGCTGGCCTTCGCCCACCGCCAGCCCGCCGATGGCATAGCCGTCGAAGCCGATGGCGGTCAGCGCCGAGGCCGATTCGGCGCGCAGCCGCTCGTCGAGCCCGCCCTGCTGGATGCCGAACAGCGCGGCGCCGGCGGCGTGCTCGGTGCCGCTGTCGAAGGCGACGCGGCTGCGCGCGGCCCAGCGCATCGAGCGTGCCATCGCGGCTTCCACCGTCTCGCGCGGCGCCGGCAAGGCGACGAGCTCGTCGAAGGCCATGACGATATCCGACCCGAGCAGGCGCTGGATTTCCATCGAGCGTTCGGGGCTCATCATGTGGCGGCTGCCGTCGAGATGGCTGGCGAAGGCGACGCCTTCCTCCGACCTTTTGGTCAGCGCCGACAGACTCATCACCTGATAGCCGCCCGAATCGGTCAGGATCGGCCGGTCCCAGCCCATGAATTCGTGCAGCCCGCCGAGCCGGGCAATGCGTTCGGCACTCGGGCGCAGCATCAGGTGATAGGTATTGCCCAGGATGATGTCGGCGCCGGCGGCGCGGACTTCGCTGGCGCGCATCGCCTTCACCGTGGCGGCGGTGCCGACCGGCATGAACGCCGGCGTTCGGATGACCCCGCGCCGCATGGTGATGGTGCCGGTGCGCGCCGCACCATCACGCGCCGCGATGGCGAAGGCGAAGCGGGTCATGCGGTGATGGCGATGTGCCCGGGCTGGCCGGCGACACGGTCCAGCCAGGCGCGCACCGCCGGAAACGCGGCGAGGCTGGTGCCGCCTTCGCCGGCGACATGGCTATAGGCGTAGAGCGCGATATCGGCGAGGCTGAAGCCATCGCCGCACAGGAAGGGCGTGCGGGCGAGCTGGTCCTCCATCACGCCAAGCGCCTCGCGGGCGGCGGCTTCCTTGGCCGGAATCGCGGCGCGCTGGGCGTCGGTCAACCGCTCCTCGCCGACGAAGGCGCGCCAGAAGCGCAGGGTCGCGACATTGGGTTCGTGGTTGTACTGTTCGAAGAACATCCAGCGCAGCATGTCGGCGCAGGCGAAGCGATCGGCCGGGATCAGCGCCGAGCCGGTGGCGAGATACCAGCAGGCGGCGTTGCTTTCGGGGATGAAGCGGTCACCGATCTGGAGCACCGGGATGCGGCCGTTGCGGTTGATCGTGGCGAGAAAGTCGGGGGTGCGCGTCTCGCCCTTGAGGATGTCATATTGCCGGCGCCCGAGCGCCAGCCCGAGATGCGCGGCGGTCAGCCGGATTTTGTAGCAATTCCCGGATGCGGCATATTCGTGGAGCAGGAGCGTCGCCATGGCCGGCTCCTGTCACGCCGGCGCCGGGGCGGCAAGAGGGCGGCGGCGTTGCCCGTCGCTGGCGGCTGGTATACTGCCGAAATCGACGTTTCGGAGGGAGGACGGAATGGCGACGATGGCCGGGGACAGGCGCCAGCGCATGGCGGGCGACAATGGCTTTTTCGTTCGCGCCGCCATTGCCATGGTGGTGGTGATCGTCGCGGGCTTTTCCCTGCAGCTCGCCATGGGGCGATCGACCTTCGCCTCGCCGCCGCTTGTCCATGCCCATGCTGTTTTCTTCATGGGCTGGGTGGCGATCTATCTCGCCCAGAATGTGTTGGTGGCGAGCGGCAATGTCGCGCTGCACCGCCGCCTGGGCTGGCTGGCGGCGGCGTGGATGGTGCCGATGCTGGGGTTCGGGCTCGCGGTGACCCTGGCGATGGTGCAGGACGGGCGGGTGCCGTTCTTCTTCCGGCCGCTGCAGTTCCTGGTCTTCGATCCGCTGTCGCTCGTTACCTTCGTCGGGCTCAGCACCGCGGCGATCGTGCTGCGCCGCCAGACAGACTGGCACCGCCGGTTGCACTTTTGCGGCATGGCGACCTTGCTCGGCCCGGGCTTCGGCCGGCTGTTGCCGATGCCGTTCCTGATCCCTTGGGCGTTCGAGGCGACATTCGTCGCGACCCTGATCTTCCCGATCCTCGGTGTCGTCGCCGATTGGCGGCGCACCGGCCGGGTGCACCCGGCCTGGGGATATGGCATCGCGGCGAATTTCGCGATGCTGGTGGCGATCGAGCTGGTGACCTATTCGCCGATCGGGCTGGTGCTGTACGAAACCGTCACCGCCGGCACGCCGGGGGCGGCAATCGCGCCGCTGGCGTTCCCGCCGCCGCCGATGGCGCCTTAGCGACCGTCAGGCGGCCATCCATCCCGCCAGATCGGCGCGCGCCCGCGCCACCAGTGCCGGCTTGCGCTGGTCCTTGCTCAGCGGCGGCGGCACCAGCGGCGGGAACAGGCCGAAATTGACGTTCATCGGCTGGAAGTGCTTCGCATCGGCGCCGCCGGTGATGTGCGCCAGCAGCGCCCCCAGCGCCGTGGTGGCCGGCGGCGGCACCGGCGCCAGCCCGCGCGCCTCGGCGATGGCGAAGCGCGCCGCAACGAGGCCGATGGCGGCGCTTTCGACATAGCCTTCGCAGCCGGTGATCTGGCCGGCGAAGCGCAGCCGCGGATCGGCCTTCAGCCGCAGCGTTTCATCGAGCAGCACCGGCGATTTGATGAAGGT
>JAIXZK010000087.1 GCA_027489695.1 Sphingomonadales bacterium | reverse complement strand
TGAACCCCAACATCTTCTATGCCGGCAGCTATGGCGGCAATCTCACGCGCTTTGACCGCTCGACCGGGCAGCAGCGCAGCATCAACGTCTGGCCCGACAATCCGATGGGCTATTCGGCCGGCGACATCGCCGAGCGCTTCCAATGGACCTACCCGATCGTCTTCGATCCGCTCGATCCGCAGACGCTCTATGTCGCCTCGCAGCATGTCTGGCGCACCCGCAACGGCGGCCAGAGCTGGGATCGGGTCAGCCCGGATCTCACCCGCCATGATCCGGCGACGCTCGGCCCCTCGGGCGGCCCGATCACGCGGGACCAGACCGGCGTCGAAACCTATGCGACGGTGTTCGCCCTCGCCCCCTCGCGCCTCGAAAAGGGCGTGATCTGGGCCGGCTCCGACGATGGCCTGGTCCACATCAGCCGCGATGGCGGTGCGACCTGGAGCAACGTAACCCCCGCCGGCCTGCCCGACTACCTCAAGATCACCACCATCGAGGAGTCGCCGCACACGCCGGGCACCGCCTATCTGGCCGGCCATCGCTTCCTGCTCGATGACTTCAAGCCCTATGTGCTGAAGACGACCGATTATGGCCGCACCTGGACCTCCATCGCCGCCAACATTCCGGCCGATGAAATCGCCCGCAGCATCCGCGAGGACCTGAAGAAGCCCGGGCTCCTGTACCTCGCCACCGAAAGGGGCGTCTGGGTCTCGCTCGACGACGGCAAGCACTGGAACAGCGTGCAGCGCAACCTGCCGACCGTGCAGGTCGCCGACATCGCGCTGACCGAGCATGACGTCGTCATCGCCACCCATGGCCGCAGCTTCTGGGTGCTCGACAATATCGATGTGCTGCGCCAGATCGCCGCCACTGCAGACGACAAGAGCGTGCAGCTCTTCGCTCCCGCCGCCGCCGTCGCCGGCGTCGATCCGGGTGTCGCCATCGATTATTTCCTGCCGAAAACGGCAAAGGCCCTCAGCCTCGAGATCATAGCCCCCGATGGCGCCGTGGTGCAGCGCTTCGCCGGCAGCTTGACCCCGTCCAAGCCCGAAGCGCCGCGCGGCGGCGATGACGATGATGATGACGACAAGCCCAAGGGCCCGCCGACCACGGCGCTGACCGCCGGGCTCAACCGCTTCGTCTGGAACATGCGCTATCCGCAATTTGCGGTCTTCCCCGACATGATCATGTGGGCCGGCCGCAGCCGTGGCGTCACCGCCCTGCCCGGCACCTATCAGGTGCGGTTGACGGCGGACGGCGTGACGAAAACCCAGAGCTTCGCAATCACCCCCGACCCGCGCGTGAAGGCCACCACCGCCGCCGACCGCCAGGCCCGCTTTGCGCTGGCCACTGCCGTCTCGGCCGAAGTCACCCGGGCCAACAACGCCGTCCGCCTGATCCGCGGCCTCAAGGAGCAGACCGCCGCCGCCACCAGGGCGGTGAAGGACTTCGCCACGCTCAAGGCCCTCGCCGATTTCGAGGCGAAGATCGGCGCCATCGAGGCGGAGATCTACCAGGTCAATAACCGCAGCCGGCAGGACCCGCTCAACTATCCGATCAAGTTGAACGACAAGCTCGCCGGCCTGATCAGCACCATCGAAAGCGCCGATGCGCCGCCGACGGCGCAGACCCGCGCGGTGTTCGAGCGGCTGTCGGGCCAGCTTGCTGTACAGCTCAAGGCACTCGACAGCGTGGTGGCCAGCGACCTGCCGCCGCTCAACGCCCGGCTCAAGAAGGACCGCCAGCCGGCGATCGAACCGCGGATGATTCCGGAGGTGAAGCCGGAGGAACCGAAGCAGGCGGCCTGAGCGCAAGGCCGCCGACGGGCGGGGCTGCCGGGCGTGGCTGGCAAAAGCCCCGCGCAGCCTCTAACCTGCCAGCGAAATCGACTCGCGCCAACCTTGGGGACACAGCATGACCGGAACCGTGATCACCGCCGCCCGCCGCACGCCTGTCGGCAGTTTCCTCGGCAGTTTCGCCACCACGCCGGCGCATGAACTGGGGCGCGTCGCCATCGCGGCGGCACTCGCCGATTCGGGCGTCGATGCGGCCGAAATCGGCGAAGTCATACTCGGCCAGGTGCTGACCGCCGGCCAGGGGCAGAACCCCGCCCGCCAGGCCGCCATGGCCGCCGGCATCGCCAAGGAAACCCCGGCCTGGGGCGTCAACCAGGTCTGCGGGTCCGGCCTGCGTGCCGTCGCTTTGGCTTCGCAGGCGATCCAGTCGGGCGACCACAAGATCATGATTGCCGGCGGGCAGGAATCGATGAGCCTCAGCCCCCACGCCCAGTCGCTGCGCCCGGGCACCAAGATGGGCGCGCTCGAACTGATCGACACGATGATCAAGGACGGGCTGTGGGATGCCTTCAACGGCTATCACATGGGCATCACCGCCGAAAATGTGGCCGAACAATATCAGATCAGCCGCGCCGCGCAGGACGAATTCGCTGTCGCCAGCCAGAACAAGGCATCGGCGGCGCGCGCCTCGGGCCGCTTCCGCGACGAGATCGCGCCGGTCACCATCAAGGGCCGCAAGGGCGATACCATCGTCGAACATGACGAGTATATCCGCGACGGCGCCACCATCGAGAGCGTTTCCGGCCTGCGCGGCGCCTTCAAGAAGGACGGCAGCGTCACCGCCGCCAACGCCTCGGGCCTCAACGACGGCGCCGCGGCGCTCGTCGTGATGAGCGAAGCCGAAGCCGCGCGCCGCAACGCGCCGGTCATCGCGCGCATCGCCAGCTGGGCGTCGGTCGGCGTCGATCCCGCCATCATGGGCATCGGCCCGGTGCCGGCCAGCCGCCGCGCGCTCGAAAAGGCCGGCTGGAGCATCGCCGACCTCGACCTGATCGAAGCCAATGAAGCCTTCGCCGCCCAGGCGCTCGCCGTCGGCCAGGAACTCGGCATCGATCCGGCCAAGCTCAACGTCAATGGCGGCGCCATCGCCATCGGCCACCCGATCGGCGCGTCGGGCGCGCGCGTGCTGACGACGCTGCTGCACGAAATGGTCAAGCGCGACGCGAAGAAGGGTCTCGCCACGCTGTGCATCGGCGGCGGCATGGGGATCGCGATCTGCGTCGAGCGGTAAGTTGAGGCGCAAGGGGCCTCCCCCCTTCCCTCTGCAATGTCGATGACCGACCCCGAAGGCCCGCTTGCGCGCTTCGTCGCCGGCGGGCGCAATGTCCGCATGCTGATCGTCGGCCAGTTGCCGCCGACGCTGGCCTTGCCGGACCTTGGCGAATGCGAGCGGGTGGTGCGGGTGGCGGCATCGGCGCCCGCCGACGCCATTGCCGATCCGCTGCGCCTGCCGTTCGTGGAGGCGCTGTTCGATCGGGTGCTGCTGGCCTCGCCGCTGCCGGAGGCGCGCGGCTTGCTGCGCGAGACCTGGCGGCTACTGGCGCCGGCCGGGCTGGCGTTGTTCGTGGTGCCGGCGCGGCGGCCGTGGCAGCTGACGAAGCAGGGCTGGGCCGGCGATGCGCTGATCGAGGCGCTGGCGGAAGGGATGTTCGAGGTGCTGGCGCGCCAGGTCGTCACCGTGCCGGATCGCCATCACCTGATGCTGGCGGCGAAATGCGACGGCCTGGCGCCGATCGGCCCGACGCGTGTCACCACCACCGCGGCCGCCACGGCGACCGCCCTGCCCTGCGAGACGCCATGAGCCAGCCCGGAGTCCCCGATATTGCGTCGATGGTGCCGTTCGCCGGCCATCTCGGCTTCGAAGTCATCCGCTGCGACCGGGAGGCGTGCATCGTCGAGGTGACCTTGCGGCCCGAACATTGCACCGCCGGCGGCACCGCCCATGGCG
>JAIXZK010000124.1 GCA_027489695.1 Sphingomonadales bacterium | reverse complement strand
CAATTGCGCATCCTCGACGAACGAAAGCTGCAGCTGTTCGATCCCAGCGTCGATCTGACGGTGCCGTTCAATCCGCTCGTTGGTACCAACAACGAAACCCTCATCGGTGACATCACCACCACCGGCGCCGCGGCGTGTTCGGTGCCCGGCACGGCCGGTTGCCCGGTGCAGGAGCCCCGCCCATGATCGTCCGGAACCACATCATGAACCGGCCTGCCGCGCGTTCGCCGGCGCGCCGCTCGGCACGCCTGCTTGCCGCCCTGCTCGCCGCCGCGGTGCCGGCGGTGTTGCCGGCCGCCACCACGCTGCCCGAACAGTTCCCGCTCGGCCGCGATGCCAATGGCGAACGCTGCACGGCGTCGCGCAACTGGCAGCAGTTGACCGCCGGCATCGGCTTTGCCGGTGACCAGGGCCACAGCATCAATTGCGGCGGTGTCGCCGCGGCGCGCGCGCAGGGCTATCTCGACGCGCCGGAAGCGCCGACCGCGATTGCCGATGCCGCCTGTGGCGCGGCGCAATCGGTCACCATTACCGGCCTCGGCGCGGCGACAGCGCGGCAATGCCTCGATCCGCGCCTCGGCGTGCCGGTCATCGACCTGGTGCTCGATCATCAGGGTCGCAGCGTCCACGCTGTCGCCACCGCGACGGCGCTGGTGCCGCTGGAAGCCATGCTGCGCACCGCGCTGACCGGTGCCGCCGCCCCCGCCGAGGATGCGCGCGGCACCACCAGCATCGAATTCGCCAAGCTGGCGCCGGTGCCGGTCACCGCCGGCGTCACCGGCAGCGATTCCAGCCTGCGTCCGGAAGTGGCGCTGGTGCAGGGCCTCACCCTGATCCACGCCGGCCGGCACGTCGAAGCCTCGCGCCTGCTCAACGACGCGGTCAGCGAGGCGGCATCGGCGCCAGCGCTGGTACAGGCGGAATTGCGGCTCAACGCCGGTCTGGCCGATTCCAACATCCGCCAGTTCGAGGCGGCGCGCGGGCATTTTGTTGCCGCCAAGACGCTGATCGCCACGGCGCCGGCCTCCGACGCCAAGGTCAATCTCGAACAACAGGCGCAGGTCTATACCGCGCTCGATGCCCTCAACCGCCAGCGCGCCGACGAAGCACTGGCGGCGCTCGATGCCGCCGGCAGCGGCGCACCGCTCACCGATCCGACGACGCTCAGCCAGCTGAACCAGCCGCGCCGAACCGGCGCCGCCGCCACCGATGTCGCCTCGTCGATCCAGCTGGCGGCGCTGCTCATCGAGGCGCGCGGCCAATGGGCACGCAGCATCGCGCGGCTGACGCTCGATCAGGCCGGCCCGGCGCGCACCGCGCTCGCCGCCGCCGTCGATGCCACCCGCCAGTTGCAGCGCAGCGTTCGCCCCGATGCCATCGGCTGGCTTCGTGCCGGCATGGAGCGCCAGAACGGCCGCATCCTGGCGCGCAGCGGCGATCTCGCCGGCGCCGTCGCCGCCTATGACTGCGCGATCATCACCCTGCAGGGCGGCCGCATCCCGGTTTCGGCGCGTTGCCTGTTCACCGATATTCCCGATCGCGACCTCGGCCGCCCGGCCGGCCCCACGGTGATCGCCGAAACCCAGCTCGAGCGCGCGGCGCTGCAATCGCGGCGGCCGGGGGTCAACCGGACGGCCCTGCTCGCCGAATTCGGCGCCGCCATCGACACGCTGGCGGCGCAGAGCAGCGGCGGCAGCGCACCGCCGGCGCTGGCCGGCTATCTCGACCTGCTGATCCGCTCGCCCGAACCGACGCCGGCCGAGGCGGAAGCCTATTTCCGCGCCCTGCAGACCGTCGGCGAGCCCGCCGTGGCGCGCGAATTCGCCCGACTGCAATCGGTGGTGGCGAGCGATTCCGCGGTGCGATCGGACCTGCGCGACCGCGACGAACTGGAGCGCGAGGTCATCCGCCTGCGCTACCAGATCAGCGCCGCCGCCGCGGGCGACCCCGGGCTTGCCGATCTCGAAGCGCGCCGCCAGGCCGCCGAGGCGGCGCGCACCGCCGTCAACGCGCGCCTGCTCGGCTCGCAGATCAGCGCTGTCGACGACCAGCCGGTCGAAATCAGCCGGCTGCGCCAGGTGCTGCGGCCCGGCGAAGCCTATCTGAAGCTCGCCGAGGTCGGCGGCGGCCTTTACGGCATCGTCATCACCGCCGAAGCGACCAGCCTTTATCGCAGCACCCTGCCGGCCAGCGCCGTCAACGCCATGGCGCAGCGCGTGCTCGCCTCGGCGCGCAGTGGCTATGTCGATCCGAGCGACCCGAGCAAGGGCAAGCAGTTGCGGCCGTTCGCGGTCGCCGAATCGGCCAAGCTGTTCGATGCCATCACCGGGCCGGCGCGGCCGTTGGTGCTCGCCGCCCAGGCGCTGGTGCTCGATCCGGTCGGCGATCTGCGCAACCTGCCCGCCGCCGTGCTGGTCACCGATGCGGCGTCGGTGGAGACGTTCATCCAGCGCAAGAAGAAGTTCGATTACACGCCCGTCGCCTTCCTCGCGCAGCGCAGCCAGCTTTCGACATCGCTGTCGGCGCGCAGCCTGGTGGTGACGCGCGAGCGTCGTGGTGGCGAAGTGGCGCCGCGGCCGTTCCTCGGCCTCGGCGAGAACGCCATCGCTCCCGTCGACGTCGCTGCCGCCGACCGCACCGTGCAGCTCGGGCCGACGTGCCGCATCCGCTATGGCGAATGGGCGACGATCCAGAACAACAATGTGCCGATCAGTGCCCGCGAACTCACCCTGGCGGCCGATGCGCTCGGCGTTCCGGGCGCGCCGTCGATCACCGGCGCCGCCTTTACCGACACGGCGCTGCTGCGCGCCGCTGCCGCCGGCGACCTGGCGCAATATCAGATCCTGCACTTTGCCACCCATGGCCTGCCGGCAACCCCGGCGCCGGGCCAGATCGATTGCACCGCCGGCCTGCCGCCGGCGCTGCTCACCTCGCTGCTGCCGCCCTCGGCCGATGGCGGCGCGGTCGCCGACGGGCTGCTCAGCTTCGATGACATCGCCCGGCTGCGGCTCAATGCCAATCTCGTCTTCCTGTCCGCCTGCGAGACGTCGACCGGTGTCAGCACCGCCGCCGGCCGCCTTGCCGGCCAGGAAGATTCGGCGCCGTCGCTCGATGGCCTGGTGCGCGCCTTCCTTGCCGCCAACGCCCGCGCCGTCGTCGCCACCGCCTGGGCCATTCCCGATGGCAAGGAAACCAACGACCTGATCGCCGCCTTCTACCGCAACGGCCGCACCGCGCCGATCGCCGACAGCCTGGCGATGGCGCAGCGCACGATCATCACGCAGCGCGCCTTCTCCCACCCCTATTTCTGGGGCGCCTTCTT
>JAIXZK010000151.1 GCA_027489695.1 Sphingomonadales bacterium | reverse complement strand
GTTACACTAAGCCGCCTTCACCAATCCGCGCTCGCAAAAGCGCGGGCGCAACGCCGTTGCTCCCCCTGCCGGCATGCCGGCTGTGAGTGTGGAGTAGCGCAACATGACCGGCAATATCATCAACGTCGCCAATGCGACGCAGCTTCGCGGCGTGCTCAGGATCGTCAAGGGCGGCGAAACCATCCGCCTCGCACCGGGCGATTACGGCAGTGTCTTCATCACCCAGGTCAACCCGGCGAGCACGGTGACCATCGTTTCCGCCGATCCGAACAACGATGCCAGCCTGCGCAGCCTCAGCGTCACCCGTTCGTCGAACCTCGTCATCAGCGACATCGACATCAAGCGGCCGCTGCTGCCGGGCGAATCGATCGGTTCGGCGGCGGTGATGATCAACACCGCGCGCGACGTGACGCTGGTCGGGCTGAACCTCACCGGATCGCTGGACAACAACGCTTCCAACGATGGTCTGGGCGTCGTCATCACCGGCAGCGAGCGGGTGTCGCTGCTCGATTCGACGTTCCAGCAATTCCGCACCGCCACCGTCGTCTCGCTCAACCGCGACATCATCGTCGCCGGCAACACCATCCGCGAAGTCCGCGAGGGCGTGAACGTCTCCGGCCTGCACGAAGGGCTGTTCGAGCGCAATGTCGTCACCGACATGCAGGCCAATTATGCCGCGGGCGACCATCCTGACGCCTTTCAGGTCCATACCTCGCGCGGCGGCGGCTCGTCCGATCTCGTCTTCCGAGACAATGTCATCATCGAAGGCAAGTCGATGGCAGTCGGCGGCATCCTGATCGGCAACGAACGCATGGCCGAAGGCGTGCGCCACGACGACATCGTTATCGAGAACAATTTCTACCAGGGCACTTATCGCCATGCGATCACCGTCACCGGCGCCACCGATGTGCTGATCGACAACAACACCGTTCTCGATTCGGCGCGCAGTGGTGTCCAGGCCGGGATCAACCTGCACACCGTCAATCGCGCCACGGTCACCGACAATCTGGCGCCGATCTTCACCACGACGCTTTCCACCAATATCCAGACCAGCAACAACATCGATGTCTGGGACGCACGCACGCGGGTCGGCGTCGCCGCCAACACCCTGTTCAGCGCCGAAATCGCCGGCGGCAACGCCGATCCCTGGGGCAACCTCGATCCGCTCGCCGGCGGCCAGGCGGCGACGCGCGGCATCGGCTATCGCAGCGACCTGCCGGTCGGCGATCTCGGCAGCGACGCCCAGGGCCTGGCCCTTGCCAGCGACTATGCGCGAATGTTCGCCCAGGACCTGATGCATGTTTATCTGCTGTGATGGCGGGGCGGCCGGCGCTAGCATGCAGGCGTGATCATTTCCGGACTCCTCGCCCTCATGCTCCAATCCTCGGCGCCGCTGCCGCCCGCCCTGCCGCCATCCCCGCCGATCGTCATCGCGCATCGCGGCGCCAGCGCCGATCGGCCGGAGCACACGCTCGCAGCTTATGCGCTGGCGATCGAGCAGGGCGCCGATTTCATCGAGCCCGATCTGGTCTCGACTAAGGATGGCGCTCTGGTGGCACGGCATGAGAACGAGATCTCCGGCACCACCGATGTCGCCGACCATCTCGAATTCGCCGGCCGGCGCACGACGAGGACCATCGATGGCGAAACGATCAGCGGCTGGTTCACCGAGGATTTCACCCTCGCCGAGCTGAAGACGCTGCGGGCGCGCGAACGCCTGCCGCAGCTGCGCCCGGCCAACACCGCCTTCGACGGACAGGAAACCATCCCGACGCTTGCCGAGATCATCGCGCTGGCCAAGGCGGCGACGCAGCGCACCGGCCGCACCATCGGCATCTACCCCGAAACCAAGCACCCCAGCCATTTCGCCGCGCTCGGCCTGGCGCTGGAACCACCGCTGCTCGCCGAGCTGGCCCGCGCCGGCTGGACCCGGGCCGACAGCCCGGTGTTCATCCAGTCGTTCGAAGTCGGCAATCTGAAAGCGCTGGCCGGCAAGACCAGCGTGCGGCTGATCCAGCTGATCGGCGACGGCAAATCGGGTGACGGCGCCAGCTATGATTCGATGCTGACCCCCGCCGGCCTGAAAGCCGTCGCCGCCTATGCCACCGGCATCGGGCCGAACCGCGACCGGATCATCCCGCGCGACGCCGCCGGTGCCCTGCTCGCGCCGACGCCCCTGGTCGCCGACGCCCATGCCGCCGGGCTGCAGGTCCACCCCTGGACCTTCCGGCCGGAGAATTATTTCCTCGGCCTCGCCTATCGTGTGCCCGGTGCACCGACGGTGCGCGGCGACGCCATCGGCGAAATCCGTGCCTATCTGGCAACGGGCATCGACGGGGTGTTCAGCGATCTGCCGGCAGCGGCGGTGGCGGCGCTGGCAGCGGAAGCGAAGTAGAAGATTGGCCGCTGGCGGCTGGCCAGATGCGATGAGTCATGATCGACGAGGTTGCCCAATGCTCCGTCTTGCCACCGCGCTGATGCTCGCGCTTGTCGCCGCGCCGGCACCGCTTCTCGCCGAGCCCGTCTGGCAGGGGGTTGCCGAGAACGAGCCGTCGCTGGGGGGCCATGATCCGGTCGCCTATTTCACGCAAGGCAAGCCGGTTCCCGGCAGCGAAGCGTTCGTCCATCAATGGCAGGGGGCGAGTTTCCGCTTCGCCAGCGCCGAAAGCCGCGCCGCCTTCGTCGCCGATCCGGCGCGCTACGCCCCGCAATTCGGCGGCTGGTGCGCCTGGGCGGCATCGCAGGGGCGCCTCGCCAAGCCCGATCCGACGATCTGGCGCATCGTGGATGGCAAGCTCTATGTGAACTGCAGCAAGGCGGCGGAGGACAAATGGCTCGCCGATGTGCCGGGCAACATTGCCAGGGCCGCCGCCTTTTGGGCGGCGCAGGCATCGCGCTGACCGACCGCCGCTACGCCTCCGGCCAATCGACCAGGAAGTTCAGGTGCGCCGAGGCGATCGGCCGGGCTCGGTCGGCCTGCCAGGCGCGGCTGATGACATTGACGACGCGGCGGCCGAGGCGGGTGACTTCGCCGGCCGCCCAGGTATCGATGGTCTGGCCGGCACGCAGATAATCGACGGTGACGGTGACCGGGCGCAGCCGCGGCAGGCGCTCGTCTTCGGGCAGGGCACGAATCACCGCCGCCATGCCGGCGATTTCGAGCAGCCCGGCAATGGCGCCGCCGTGCAGACGGCCGGGCGCGCCGACCAGCCGCTCGGCATAGGGCATGCGCAGCCGGATCTCGCCGCCCGATTGTTCGAAGCTGAGGTCGAGCAGCCGGGCATAGGGCACCATGTCGAGCCGGCCGCCCGGAAGCTCGCGCAGCGCGGCGCCGAAGCCGATCGGGCTCATATGATGCTCGATCCCACGACCCCGGCGCCGCCGGGGGTGAAGACGAAGGTGCCGGCGACATGGGCGATCGGCTTGTCCGGGTCGCCATCATGGGCAACGCCGCGGACGAAGGCGATCTGCCGGGTCATCCGATAGCATTCGCCGCGGCCGATCACCGTGGCCTGAGGGCGCGGGCTGCGCAGATAATCGACGCGCAGGTCGATGGTGGCATTGGGCTCCAGCCGGCCGCGCGCCAGCATCGAGGCCATGCCGCAAACCGAATCCATCAGCGTGAAGATCGCGCCCGAAGCGATGATGCCATAGGCGGGATCGGCGACCTGGGTTTCGCTGAACGGCATCACCAGTTCGACCCAGCCCTCACCCATGCCGTGAAAGGCGATGCCCAGTTCCTTCATGTGCGGAACATTGGCGAGGAAATTGTCGAGGAAGCGCTTCTGGCGGCGCAGCGCCCGGGCTTCGGGGGTTTCCGGGGGGCGTTCGTCGCTCATGCCGCTTCGCGCGCCAGCTCGCCGATGCGCGCCACCATCGAGGCAAGGCCCTGGGTGCGATTCGAGGACAGGTGCCGGGCCAGCCCGAGGGCATCGAGCCGGGCGCGGATGGCGTCGGGATCGATCTCCGCCGGAGCGCGGCCGTCGGTCAGCATCAGCACCAGCGCCACCAGCCCCTTGACGATGGCGGCATCGCTGTCAGCGGCGAAATGCAGCCGGCCGTCGTCGTGGCGCGGATGCAGCCAGACCTGGCTGGCGCAGCCGCGCACCCGCGTCGCGTCGGTCTTCAGTGCCGGATCCATCGCCGGCAGGGCGCGGCCGAGGTCGATGATCAGGCGATAACGATCGTCCCAATCGTCGAGCGCGTCGAACTCCGCCTCGACATCCTCGAAGGTGGTGATGGCCATGGCGGGCATGTGCGGGGTCGGGCGGCCGGGGTCAAGCGGGGCGAATTGACAAGCATGACCGGCTGGCCGAACCCTCGGCGAAAAGGGCAGGATTTCGCGCATGACGGTGTTTGCCAATCTGATCGGCGGGGAATGGCGGCAGCCAAATGCCGTGCGACCCAACATCAACCCCAGCGATACGCGCGACGTCATCGGCGACTATGCCGAAGGCGATGCCGGCGATGTCGATGACGCGGTTGCCGCCGGCGCCGCGGCCGGGCCCGGCTGGGGCCGCGCCAGCCCGCAACTGCGCTGCGACGCGCTCGACGCCATCGGCAGCGAACTGCTCGCCCGCCGCGCCGAGTTGGGCGACCTGCTGGCGCGAGAAGAAGGCAAGACGCTCGCCGAAGCCATTGGCGAAGTCGCCCGCGCCGGACAGATCTTCAAATTCTTTGCCGGCGAGGCGCTGCGGCCCGGCGGCGAGATGCTGGCGTCGATCCGCCCCGGCGTGAAGGTCGAGGTGTCGCGCGAGCCGCTGGGCGTCGTCGGCCTGATCGCGCCGTGGAATTTTCCGATCGCCATCCCGGCCTGGAAGATCGCGCCGGCCCTGGCCTGCGGCAACGCCGTCGTGTTCAAGCCGGCGGACCTGGTGCCGGCCAGCGCCTGGGCGCTGGCCGAAATCATCGGCCGCCATGTTCCGGCTGGCGTCTTCAACCTGGTGATGGGCCGCGGTACCAAGGTCGGCCAGGCGATGATCGAGCATCCCGGCATCGCCGCCATCAGCTTCACCGGCGGCACCGCCACCGGCCATCGCGTCGCCATGGCAACCGCAGCGCGCGGCGCTCGCTGCCAGCTCGAAATGGGTGGCAAGAATCCGCTGGTCGTGCTCGACGATGCCGATCTCGATACCGCCGTCGATTGCGCGGTGCAGGGCGCCTTCTTCTCCACCGGCCAGCGCTGCACGGCCTCGTCGCGCCTTATCGTCACCGCCGGCATCGCCGATGCCTTTGTCGCGCGTCTGGCCGCGGCGACGGCGGCGCTGCGCGTCGGCGATGCCCGCGCCGCCGATACCCAGATCGGCCCGCTCGCCGATACGGCGCAGTTCGAAAAAACCCAATTCTATGTCGCGCTGGGGCAGTCGGAGGGCGCCCGGCTGATCGCCGGCGGCCAACCCGTTACCGGCGCCACCCCCGGCTTCTATCATCAGCCGACCCTGTTCGATCACGCCGGCCCCGACATGCGCATCGCCCGCGAGGAAATCTTCGGCCCCGTCGCCAGCATCCAGCGCGTCCGCGACTATGGCGAAGCCCTGGCCGCCGCCAACGACAGCGAATTCGGCCTC
>JAIXZK010000334.1 GCA_027489695.1 Sphingomonadales bacterium | reverse complement strand
GCGGCGATTTCCGTATTTGCCATGGTCTGGTCTCCCCCCGAAAAATTCTGTCGGCGCTTCCGCCGATCGTTTCAATCCGCCAGTGCCTGGCGTACGGCGCGGGCCCAGCGCTCCCGCCGCGCGACGCGCGCCGGGGCTGGCAGCACGGGCGCGAACCGACGGTCCGGTCCGGTCATCGCCGCGGCAGCGGCGGCGAGATCGGCGAACAGCCCCGCCCCGACCGCCGCCAGCATCGCCGCGCCCAGCGCCGTCGTCTCGATGCAGCGCGGCCGTTCAACGGGCACGCCGAGGCTGTCGGCGAGGTCCTGGCACAGCCATTCATTGGCCACCATGCCGCCATCGACCCGAAGCGCCGCCGCCGCCACGCCATCGGCGGCGAGCGCGTCGAGCAGATCGGCGGTCTGCTGGCCCATGGCTTCGAGCGTCGCGCGGGCGAGATGGGCCCGCGTCGTTCCCGCCGTCAGCCCGGCGATCATCCCGCGCGCCTCGGGCCGCCAGTGCGGTGCCCCCATGCCGGCCAGCGCCGGCACGAAAACGACACCGCCACTGTCCGGCACGCTCCGCGCCAGGGCCTCGGTCTCGGCGCTGCCGGCGATGAGGCCGAGGCCGTCGCGCAGCCATTGCACGGCGCTGCCGGCGGTGAAGATCGAGCCTTCCAGCGCATAGGCCGGCACACCGGCCAGCCGCCAGGCGAGCGTCGCCAGCAGCCGATGTTGCGACACCGGCGGCACCCCGCCCGAATGGGCGAGCAGGAAACAGCCCGTGCCATAGGTCGCCTTCAGCTCGCCCGGCCCGAGGCAGGCCTGGCCGATGGCGGCGGCCTGCTGGTCGCCGGCGCTGCCGGTGATCGGCGTTTCGCCGCCCAGCAGCGCCGTCGTCGCCAGCGGCCCGGCGCAATCGACGATGCGCGGCAGGATCGCCGCCGGCACGCCGAACAGCGCCAGCATGTCCGCATCCCAGGCGCAGCTGCCGAGGTCCATCAACAGCGTGCGCGAGGCGTTGGTGGCGTCGGTCACATGCGCGGCGCCGGCCGAAAGCTTCCAGATCAGCCAGCTTTCCACTGTGCCGGCACGAAGCGTGCCGGCGTTCGCCGCCGCCGCCACCGCCGGCCAATTGTCGAGCGCCCAGCGCAGTTTGGTGCCGGTGAAATAGGGATCGAGCAGCAGGCCGGTCTTCGCCTGCACCGCCGGTTCATGCCCGGCCGCCTTGAGCCCGGCGCAATAATCGGCGGTGCGCCGGTCCTGCCAGACGATCGCCGGCGCCAGGGGTTCGCCGCTCCCCGCATCCCACAGCACCAAAGTCTCGCGCTGGTTGGTGATGCCGATGGCGGCCACCCGCGCCGCGCCGACGGTATCGGCAACCTCGAGCAGGCAATCCCGGCTCGCCCGCCAGATCTCGGCGGCGTCATGCTCGACCCAGCCCGGTTGCGGATAATGCTGGGTGATCGGCCGGCCGCAGCTGGCGACGATGCCGCCATCCAGCCCGAAGGCGATGGCGCGGGTGGAAGTGGTGCCGGCATCGAGCGACAGGATCAGGTCGGGCGTCATGCCGCCTTTCCTAACGGCAGCGGCGCGACTAGGGAAACCCCGACATGAATGCCCTGCCCCCCTTCGCCGATTTCGACCGGCTGCACGACCTGCTGGTCATCGGCGGCGGCATCAACGGCGCCGGCATCGCCCGCGACGCGGCGGGGCGCGGGCTGTCGGTCGCCCTGCTCGACGCCGGCGATTTCGGCGGCGCCACCTCCAGCGCCTCGACCAAGCTCATCCATGGCGGGCTGCGCTATCTCGAATTCTACGCTTTCGGGCTGGTCCGCAAAGCGTTGGCAGAGCGCGAAGTGCTGCTCGACATCGCGCCGCACCTGACCTGGCCGCTTTCGTTCGTGCTGCCGCATTCGCCGGAACAGCGGCCGGAATGGCTGCTGCGCGCCGGCACTTTCCTCTACGACAATCTCGCCCGCCGCCGCGAAGTGCCGGGATCGTCGCGCATCGACCTGCGCCAGGATCGCGCCGGCCGGGCGCTCAAGCCGGAATACGCCCGCGCCTTCCGCTATTGGGACGGCTGGGTCGACGATGCCCGGCTGGTCATCGCCAATCTCCAGGACGCCGCAGCAAAAGGCGCGCTGGTGCTGCCGCGCACCCGCGTCGTGCGCGCCGAATATGACGGCAGCGCCTGGCAGGTGATGCTCGGCGATGGCCGCTCGCTGCGGGCCAGGCGGATCGTCAATGCCGCCGGCCCCTGGGCGTCGGAAGTGGCGCGCACCGTGCTCGGCCGCAACGACGCGCCGGCGCTGAAGCTGGTGCAGGGCAGCCATATCGTCACCCGCCGCGTCCATCTGGGCCGCGACGCCTTCATGCTGCAGCAGCCCGATGGCCGCATCATCTTTGTCATCCCCTATGAGCGCGATTTCTCGCTGATCGGCACCACCGAGCGCGAGATCCCGACGCCGGAAGCCGTGTCGGTGTCGGACGATGAGACCGATTATCTGCTCGCCGCCGCCAACCGCTATCTGGCGCGGCCGCTGACCGCCGAAGACGTCGTCCACCGCTTCGCCGGCGTCCGCCCGCTGGTGCTGGAGGAAGGCAAGAACGACCGCGAGACGACGCGCGACTATCGCCTGGTCGAGCATGCCGGGGTGCCGGCGATGACCGTCGTTGGCGGCAAGATCACCACCTATCGCGTGCTGGCCGAGGATGTGCTGAAGCGCATCGCGCCGAAATCAAAGCCATGGACGTCGAAAGCGCCCCTGCCCGGCGGCGATGTAGAGCGGCTGGCCGGCGAGAGCGGTCAGAAAGCGTTCCTCCGCTGGCTGGAGCAGCTGACCGCGCAATATGAGAATTACGATCCGAAGTTGATCCGCCGGCTGGCGATCACGCTCGGCACCGCCGCCGAACCGCTGCTGCGCCATGGCCTTGGCGAGAATTTCGGCGACGGCATCTACGGCCCGTTCGAAGCCGAGGTCGATCACTACGCCCGGACCGAATGGGCGACATCCGCCGACGATGTGCTGTGGCGGCGCACCAAGCTCGGCCTGCACATCGGCAACGCCGGCAAGGCCCGCGTCGCGGCGTTCTTCCGCGAAACGATCACGCTTGGCGAGGAAGTCGCCGTGACCCACCGCTTCGCAACGCCGGGCGCCTGACCGGCGCGCACGGCCGCAACGCCGGCGGCGTCAGGCCGGCATCAGCGCAAGCGGCGTGCGGCCCTCCAGCGCCACGTCGAGCCGCACGGTGCCATCGGCGCCCGCGGTAACGGTCGGCACCATGCCGCCAACGACGCGATAGGGCCGGCCGGGCGTCAGCTGGCCAAGCGTGATGCCATGCACGCCGGGCGTGGCGCCGGGGTAGAGCACTGCTGAAAGTCCCTGCCCGTCGCTGACGGCTTTTGCCACCAGCACATCGGGATAGCGGGCGTCGACGATGCGCGGCCCGGTAAAATTGCCCGGCGCCGGCGGCTGGGTGAAAGCACTGCGGAAATCACCGGCGCGGGTCAGCTGGGCGAGCGCGGCGTAGCTGTTGGTGTCGTTGGAGCCCCCGGTGTAGCGGCGGACACAGTCGGTCATGTCGCGACCGCAGTCATGGTCCATCCCGGCCTTGGCGGCGGCGGCCATGCCATGATCGCCGAACTCGTTGGCGGCGAACATCATCGTGGCATAGGCGCCGACATGCCCGGACTTGTAATTGCCGGTATCGAGCCCCTTCCCCGGCATGCACAGGCGCTTGCCGCCATCGACGAGCAGCGGCTCGAGCTCGCGCCGGGCGATGGCCCAGAGCCGCTGAGCGCGATCGGGCACGAAGATGTTCTCGAAAGGCGCATAGCCCGCCTCGCCGACCGGGAAGGGCACTGGCAGCCCGGTGTGCTGCGACCGGAGGCCGACGATCGAGCCGGCACTGTCGGTGAATTCGGTATCGAGCGCCGCCAGCCAACCGGGTAGATAGCGCTGCACATGATCGGTGCCGCACACCGCATCGGCGACCGCGAGCGAGCTCATGCCATAGTGATTGCAGATCGGGTAGATCCAATTGGGTTCACAGGCATAATGGCCGAATTCGGCGGTGCTGTAGTTGCTGGTTACCGATCCGATCAGCGTGGTGAAATCATGGACATAGGCAGTCCGGTCGTTGAGCCGGAAGGTCAGGCTGCCGGGTTCCAGATAGCGCCGGTCACCGCTCGCCAGCATATATTGTCCGACATGCATGCCGAACCAGCCGGTGAGCATGATATTGTCGCGGCGCGCCGGGTCCCAATTGGTGAAGTTGAGGTGGCCCCAGCAGCTTTCATAGACCCAATAGCCCCAGACCTTGCGATCGAGATATTTGGTGATCAGGTTGCGCTGCGCCTCGCCGAGATAGCCGGAAAACGCCGGGCAATAGGCACGCTGGGCGACGCCAAGGCCGAAACCCATATGGTTGAGCTGGTAGCGCAGCGCTGCCGGCTGGAACTGGTCGATGATGTCGAACCCGCCCCATTCCGCCACCGGCTGCAAGGCGCGGTCGAGCAGATAGCGCAGCGCCGCCAGCTCCTCGGGACCCATTTCCCGCGCTTCGGCATCCGGAACCTCGGCCGCGTCGCGACGCACTTCGGCCAGCGATTGCGGCAGGAAGCCGGCGCGCGCGACGAAACGTGCCTCGCCCTCGGTGCGCAGCTTCTGGTTGCGGGCGCGAAAGGCGAGGCCGATGCCGGCTGCGGTCAGCAGCGCCGCCGGCGCCGCCAGCGCCCAGCCGGTGTCGCCGGTCATCGCGGCGGCAATCGCCGCGGCGCCGAGCCAGACGATCAGCGGCGCCAACACCATGCCCGCCCAGAACCATGCCACCAGGGCGGCGACGAAGACGATCAGCGTCACCGGCAGCAGCAGCACCGCCCAGCCACCGGTGGCGAGGAAGCCGCCGCCGGGAACGATCAGGCCGAGCCCCGCCGCCTGCCATGCCGGCGAAGCGCCGAGGAAGGTCGGCGCGAGGCCGAGCAGCACCGCGGCGCCATATATCATTGCCGTTCGGCGCTGGCGTGCAACCGTCACCGGGCCGGGGCGGCCGGGCAGCACCGCAAGCCGTGCCTCGTGCAGGCCGATGTCATGGACGGTCATTGCGATCTCCCGAAGACGCTGGAGCACAGGCTCTGGTGAAGTTGCGCGAGCCGGGCGGCATCGTCGGCGGGCAAGGCCGCCGGGGCCGCGACGGCGACACCGGCGCCGACGATCTCAAGCGCCAGAATGGCGAGCAGCAGACCGCGGCGGCGCGACACCGGCGCCGCGATGGCCATGGCAGTCGCCGTCGCGCTCGCCGTCGCCCCCGGCGACCAGGCAACGCTGGCACTGGCCGTCGCCGTCGGCGCGCCGATCAGTCGGTCGCGCAGCCAGCCCAGCGGCGCCAGCAATTGCGTCAGCAGGTAAAGCGCGAACGCGCAGCAGGCCATCGGATCCCCGGCTGTTCTTGTCGTTGGCGGCCATGCTGCACCGCTTGCCGCCGGCGGGGAAATTGATTTATGGCTTGCGGCTATAAATCCTGCTTATGAATGGCCATGCTCGACAAGCTGCGCTGTTTCACCGCCGTCGCCGAGGACCTGCATTTCAGCCGGGCCGCCGATCGGCTGCACCTGACGCAGCCCGCGCTGTCGAGCCAGATCCGCAGCCTTGAGGAACGCCTGGGGCTGGTGCTGTTCGATCGCACGACGCGGCGGGTGGCGCTGACACCGGCCGGCACGGCGCTGCTGCCCGCGGCGCGGCGGCTGGTCGAGGACGGCCAGCGCCTGGCGCTGCTCGCCGCCGAACTGCGCGGCGCACCGCGCCGCAAGCTCAGCCTTGGCGCTGCCTTTTACACCATCGACATCCCCGAGCGCGTAACGCTGCTGGAAAGCTTTTTCGCCGAACATCCCGATGTCGCTCTCGACGTCAGCCCGGCGTGGCAACGCGAACTGATCGCCGAGCTTCAGGCGGGAACGCTCGACCTGGCGCTTCTCATCGGCATGCCGGTGCCACGCGCGCAGCTGGCGCATGAGCTGGCGGGAACGGCGGTCGCGGAGGTTCTCTACCCCGACGATCTGCCGCGCATGGTGCTTCGGCGTGAACCCGTCCGCCTGCTGGTTCCGCGCGAGTCACCGCTTGCCGCGCTTGCGGAGGTGCCGCTGGCGGCGCTCGCCGGGATGCGGGTGGCGATGCTGGGGCAAGGCCATGGCCTGGCACTTGTCGACCCGATTCTCACCTGGCTGGCGGATGCCGGCGCGCAGCCGGTGGTGCCGCCCGAACCCCATGGCATCGGTGTGGAACGCTATGGCCGCCAGTTCCGGATTCCGGCGATCACGCTCGGCTGGTTCGGCGGCGGCGGTGCGGAGGACGACATGGTGCGACGGCCGCTCGCCGGGCTGGCGCTGGCGACCGAGCTCGCCCTGTTGCACAGCCCCGGCGAAGCGATCGGCGACGCCGCCATCCTGTGGGCGCACGCGCGGCAGCGCTTCAGCTAGCCTTGCGCCAGGCACTCGGCGAATACCGCCGCCTCGACATTGCCACCGCTCAGCACCACCACCGCCGTCTTTCCGGCGAGATCGACGCGCCCCGAAAGCGCCGCTGCCAGCGCCACCGCGCCGCCGGGTTCGAGCACCAGCTTCAGCTCGCGGAAGGCGAACGCCACGGAGGCGGCGGCCTCGGCTTCGCTGACCCAGATGCCGCGGGCGCCATGGGCCTGCAAGGTCGCCAGCGTCAGTTCGGCCATGCGCAAGGTCTGCAGCGCGTCGCAGCGCGTTGGCCCGGGATTTTCGACCGGCAGCACCCGGCCGGCGGCGAGACTGCGCGCGACATCGTCATAGCCTTGCGGCTCGACCGTCACCACCGGCAGCCCCGAACCGACCGCAAAGCCGCCCGAAAGCCCGCCGCCACCGCAGCAGACCAGCGCCAGATCGGCACTGACGCCCAGCGCCGCCAAATCCTCGCGTACTTCCAGGCCGGCCGTGCCCTGGCCGGCGACGATATGGCGATCGTCGAAACTCGGCACAACGATGGCGCCGCGCTGCGCGGCGATGTCGGCGGCGATCACGGCGCGATCCTCGGTCAGCCGATCATAGAAGATCACCTCGGCACCATCGGCGCGGGTGCGTTCAACCTTCACCACCGGCGCGTCGGACGGCATCACCACCGCCGCCGGCATGGCCAGCAGCCGCGCCGCCAGCGCCACGCCCTGGGCGTGATTGCCCGACGAGAAGGCAACCACCCCGGCGGCCCGCTGCTCGGGCGCGAT